>CAXTPX010000477.1:0-3437 GCA_964246005.1 uncultured Burkholderiaceae bacterium
CGTCCCCCGCACGGACGGCCGTCGCACGAGCCCGTGGCGACGTGGCGACGCCCGGCGAGGGCGCGACCTTCAGCCCGCTCTACCTTCAGATCAAGACGCTGATCACGAACGGGCTGCAGGCGGGCGAGTGGAAGCCGGCCGAGGCGATCCCGAGCGAGGGCGAACTCGCCCGCCGCTACGGCGTCAGCCAGGGCACCGTTCGCAAGGCGATCGATGCGATGGCGGCGGAGAACCTGCTGATCCGGCGCCAGGGCAAGGGGACCTTCGTCGCCACGCACCAGGAGGCCCGTGCGCAGTTCCGCTTCCTGCGACTCGCGCCCGACGACGACGACCGCGACGAAGTGGCGGTCAGCCGCCTCCTCGAGTGCCGTCGGATGCGCGCGTCCGCCGAGATCGCCCATTTCCTGCGGATGAAGGCGGGCGACAGCGTCGTCGCGATCCGGCGCGTCCTGTCGTTCGACGGCGTGCCGACGGTGCTTGACGACCTGTGGCTGAACGGCATCGTGTTCAAGGGCCTCACGGCCGAGCGCATCACCGCATATCAGGGCCCGCTCTATGGATTGTTCGAGTCCGAATTCGCGACGCCGATGACGCGGGCCGAAGAGCGGATTCGCGCCGTGGCCGCAGACGCCGAGTCGGCCGGGCTCCTCGACGTCGAGCCGGGCTCGCCGCTCCTGCTCGTCGAACGCGTGTCGATGACGTACGGCGATCGACCGGTCGAGTTGCGACGTGGGCTGTACGTGACGCACAGCCATCACTATCGCAACGCGCTCGGATGACGGAGCAAGCGGGCGCATCGGAAAAATGCAGGTTTGCCGCGATTTCCGGTCGACGTACCGTGGTCGGTTTGTTGCGGCACGCAAAATCGTAGAAAATGACGTGTTGTCGCACTCAGACGACCGGTCGATGATCCCGTCGACACCCAGCCGAGGCGATACCGCCGAAGCGAACCCCGAACGCAGAGGCACAGCATGTCCGATCTGACGCGGCCCCAGAGGCCGATCTATCGCAACATCCACATCAGTCAGATCGTCGCGTATCGCCTTCCTCCCGCAGGCATCGTTTCCATCCTGCATCGCGTCAGCGGCGCCTTGATGTTCCTGTCGTTGCCACTGGTTCTCTATCTGTTCGACAAGAGCCTCACGTCGCAGATCAGCTTCGAAACGTTCAAGTCCGTGACGTCCAACTTCTTCACCAAGCTCTTCCTCCTCGCGCTGATCGGCGCGTTCACCTACCACTTCGTGTCCGGCATCCGACATCTCGCGATGGACATGCACTTCGCCGTCGAGAAGGTCAAGGGACGGCACTCGGCGATCACCGTGCTGGTCGTCAGCGGCGTGCTGTGGTTCGCCTTCGCCCTCAAGCTGTTCGGAGCGTTCTGATGGCCGACGGATCGACGCAGCGCATCGGGCCCCGTCGCCTCGTCGTCGGGGCGCACTACGGTCTCGGCGACTGGCTGACGCAGCGCTTCTCCGCGGTGGCGATGATCGTCTACACGATCATCCTGATGGTCGCGTTCTTCGGCGGCCGCAACTTCTCGTACGACGGTTGGGCCGGGCTGTTTTCGCATGCCTGGATGAAGGTCGCGACGCTGGTCGCGTTCTTCTCGCTCGCGTTCCATGCATGGGTCGGCGTCCGCGACATCTGGATGGATTACGTCAAGCCCACCGCCATTCGTCTGCTTCTGCAGGTCGGCACGATCGCCTGGCTCGTCGCCTGCGTCGCCTACCTCGTCATCGTTCTCTGGAGAGTCTGACCGTGGCCGATAACACCCCCCCGCCGATCGTCGCGATCCACAGCAAGCTGCCGCGCCGCCGCTTCGACGCGGTGATCGTCGGGGCCGGCGGGTCCGGCATGCGCGCTTCGCTGCAACTCGCGGAGGCGGGACTGTCCGTCGCGGTTCTCTCGAAGGTCTTTCCGACGCGCTCGCACACGGTCGCCGCGCAGGGCGGGATCGGTGCGTCGCTCGGCAACATGAGCGAGGACAACTGGTACTGGCACATGTTCGACACCGTCAAGGGGTCGGACTATCTCGGCGACCAGGACGCGATCGAGTTCATGTGTCGCGAGGCGCCCAACGTCGTCTACGAGCTCGAGCACTTCGGAATGCCGTTCGACCGCAACCCGGACGGCACGATCTACCAGCGGCCGTTCGGCGGTCACTCGGCGAACTTCGGCGAGAAGCCGGTCGCCCGCGCCTGTGCCGCGGCCGACCGCACCGGCCACGCGATGCTGCACACGCTGTACCAGCGCAACGTGCGCGCGCGGACGCAGTTCTTCGTCGAGTGGATGGCGCTCGACCTGATCCGCGACGCGGAAGGCGACGTCGTCGGCGTCGTCGCGCTCGAGATGGAGACTGGCGAGGCGATGATCCTCGAGGCCAAGACCACGCTGCTCGCGACCGGTGGGGCGGGCCGCATCTGGGCTGCATCGACCAACGCGTTCATCAACACCGGCGACGGCATGGGCATGGCCGCTCGCGCCGGCATCCCGCTCGAGGACATGGAGTTCTGGCAGTTCCATCCGACCGGCGTCGCCGGTGCGGGCGTGCTGATCACCGAAGGCGTGCGCGGCGAGGGCGGCATCCTCCTCAACTCCAACGGCGAGCGCTTCATGGAGCGCTACGCGCCGACGCTGAAGGATCTCGCGCCGCGCGACTTCGTGTCGCGTTCGATGGACCAGGAGATTAAGGAAGGTCGCGGCTGCGGACCCAAGAAGGAATACGTGCTGCTGAAGCTCGACCACCTCGGCGCCGAGACGATCAACAAGCGACTGCCGTCGATCCGCGAGATCGCGATGAAGTTCGCGAACGTCGATCCGATCAAGGAACCGATCCCCGTGGTGCCGACGATCCACTACCAGATGGGCGGCATCCCGACCAACTTCTACGGTCAGGTGGTGGTGCCGAAGGACGGCAACCCGAACACGATCGTCAATGGGCTGTATGCGATCGGCGAGTGCGCCTGCGTCTCGGTGCACGGCGCGAACCGCCTCGGCACCAACTCGCTGCTCGACCTGCTGGTGTTCGGCAAGGCGGCCGGCAACCACATCGTCGCGTCGAAGCTGAAGGATCGCAGCTGGAAGCAGTTGCCGGTCGATGCGGCCGATGCGACGACGGCCCGCCTCGCGGCGCTCGAGTCGCGCACCAGCGGTGAGAAGACGCAGGATGTCGCCAACGACATCCGTACGAGCATGCAGTCGCATTGCGGCGTGTTCCGCACGCAATCGCTGCTCGGGGAAGGGGTCGACAGGATCATGGGGCTGGCCGAGCGCGCGAAGAACGTCGCGATCCAGGACAAGTCGATGGTGTTCAACACGGCCCGCATCGAGGCGCTCGAACTCGATAATCTGGTGGAAGTGGCCAAGGCGACCATCGTCTCGGCCGAGGCTCGCAAGGAATCGCGCGGCGCGCATGCACGCGAGGACTTTCCCGACCG
>CAXTPX010000478.1:0-3431 GCA_964246005.1 uncultured Burkholderiaceae bacterium
GCCGCCCGGCTTCTCGAGGCGGTCCACCTCGGCGACCTCGACATCCTGGTCGGCACGCAGATGCTGGCGAAGGGACACGACTTCCGCAACGTCACGCTGGTGTGCGTGCTCGACGCCGACGGCGCGCTCTATTCGCACGACTTCCGCGCGGGCGAGCGGCTGTTCTCCAATCTCCTGCAGGTCGCCGGCCGCGCCGGGCGCGGCGGCGCGCGCTCGGACGGCGCCGAGGTGTTGATCCAGACCCGCGCGCCCGAGCACCCGTTGTTCGCGGCACTGGTGGCCCACGACTTCGACCGCTTCGCCGCCAGCCAGCTGGCCGAGCGCAAGGGCGCCGGCCTGCCGCCGTTCTCGTTCCAGGCGGTCTTGCGCGCCGAGGCGTCCGACGCCGACGAAGCGATCGCCTTCCTCGCGGACGCCCGGAAACAGGGGCTCGCGATCCTGGCCGCGACATCGGCGGACGACGCGATCGAGCTGTACGACCCGGTGCCGATGGCCGTTTCGCGGGTCGCGAACGTCGAGCGAGCCCAGCTGCTCGTCGAGGCGCGAGTCCGCCCTCGCCTGCATGCATTCCTGACGCCGTGGCTCGCTTCGTTGCGCTCGGTCCGGACCCGCATCCGCTGGCACGTGGAGGTCGATCCGCTCGATATTTGACCGGTCGGCTGTCCTACAGCCCGATCAGGACGCTGCTGAATTGCCCGTGTTTGCGGAGCGAGCAGACTGGTTCGGCGGTTGGCGGTGCGGGTCGGTGGTCGGACCCGCGCCTCTGTCATTCACCAACGTAGCGAGGTTCAGATGAACAAGGAACAAGTCAAGGGTCGTGCCGAAGAAGCTGTGGGCAAGGTGAAAGAAGTCACCGGCAAGGCGACCGGCAACAAGGATCTCGAAGCCAAGGGTGATGCGCAGCAGGTCGCGGGCAAGACGCGGGCGACGGCAGGCGACGTGGTCGAAGACGTCAAGGACGTCGTCAAGGGTCGCTGATCCCGTTGTCATCCAGAAAGGGGCGTGAGCCCCTTTTTTTTTCGTCCCGCGGGATCGCCATGCCCGCATTGGAGTCCACGATGAACCACGAGTCCCTGCAGTTGCAGATCACGCCCAATCCGGAGCCGGGCGCGCCGCCGTCGCCGATGCCGGACAACCCGATGCCCGGTCCGTCACCGATCAGCGACCCGTTGCCGGTCGAGGTTCCCGAGCCGACCGGCATCCCGCCGTCGTCACCGCCGCCGATCATCGATCCGCCTGTCACGAGCCCCGTCGCCTGACCCGGTTGCAGTGATCGCCCGGCCGCCGCAGCGGCCGGATCCCGGTGCGGCTTCGTGTAGCATCCCGCCGCCAAGCGTCGCACGTCGCGCTGGTTCTCATGGCCTGCGGCGCCCGGCTCGATGTCCCTCCCCACCACGCTCAACACGCCGCAACGCACCGCGGTTCTTCATGTCGACGGTCCGTGTCTCGTGCTGGCCGGCGCCGGCAGCGGCAAGACGCGCGTCATCACGCACAAGATCGCCCACCTCGTCTCCACGCAGCAATACGAGGCCCGACAGATCGCTGCGCTCACCTTCACGAACAAGGCGGCGACCGAGATGCGCCAGCGCGTCGGAACGCTGCTCGAAGCGAAGGCGTCGCGGGGACTGACGGTGTCGACCTTCCATGCGCTCGGCCTGTCGATCCTCCGGCAGGAAGCCGAGCACATCGGCCTGCGGCCGCGGTTCTCGATCCTCTCGGCCGACGATGCGCGCGGCATCCTGCAGGACCTCTCCGCCAGTACCGACCCGGGCGCGGCGAAGCGGATGCAGACCCGTATCTCGCTATGGAAGAACGCGCTGCTCACGCCTGATGGCGCCGAGCGCGACGCCGCGAACGGAAAGCTGGTCGGCGATGCGGAACTGGCGTTCGACCTTCGCGTGTTCCGCAGCTACGAAGCGACCCTGAAGGCGTACCACGCGGTGGACTTCGACGACCTGATCGGCCGCGCCGTGTCGCTGTTCGAAACGCATCACGACGTGTTGTACCGCTGGCAATCGAAGCTGCGTTACCTGCTCGTCGACGAGGTCCAGGACACCAACGCATCGCAGTACCGCCTGCTGCGCCTCCTCGCCGGCAAACGGGCGGCGCTGACGGCCGTGGGCGACGACGACCAGGCGATCTACGCGTGGCGCGGCGCCACGCTCGACAACCTCGCGAATTTGCAGCGCGACTATCCGACGCTGCACGTCGTCAAGCTCGAACAGAACTATCGATCGAGCGGCCACATCCTCACGGCGGCGAACACGTTGATCGCATCGAACCCGAAGCTCTTCGAGAAGAAGCTGTGGAGCGAGCACGGTCCGGGCGACGCGGTGACGATCAGTCCGATGGACGACGACCTCGCCGAGGCCGAGTCGATCTCGATCCGCCTGTCGGCGCATCGCTTCGAGCGGCGCACGCAGTGGTCCGACTACGCGGTGCTGTATCGCGGCAACCATCAGGCGCGCGTGTTCGAGGAGGCGTTCCGGAAAGAGAAGATTCCGTACGTGCTGTCGGGCGGGCAGTCGTTCTTCGAGCGCAGCGAGATCCGCGACCTGATGGCCTGGATGCGGCTTTTCGCGAACGTCGACGACGACCCCGCGTTCATCCGCGCGATCACGGTGCCGAAACGTGGCGTCGGTACCGCGACGCTCGAGGCGCTCGGCAACTACGCCACGCAGCGCGACGTGTCGCTGTTCGAGGCGGCGTGCGAGTCCGCGTTCGGCATGCGCGTGGCGGCGCGCCAGCTCGAGCCGCTCGAGCAGTTCACCGCGTTCGTCAATCGCCTGCAGGACCGTGCCGCGCGCGAGCCGGCCGGACGTGTGCTCGAAGACCTGCTGTCGGCGATCGACTATCGCGCGCACCTGTTCGATGCGGCCGACGAGCGCGGCGCGCAGAAGCGCTGGCAGAACGTGCTCGACTTCACGGCCTGGATCGGCAAGCGATGCGAGGAAGACGGGAAATCGCTGATCGAGGTGACGCAGTCGGTCGCGTTGCTGAGCATGCTCGACGATCGCGACGAGGACATCGATGCGGTGCGCCTGTCGACGTTGCACGCCGCGAAGGGACTCGAGTTCGGCCACGTGTTCCTGGTCGGCGTCGAGGAAGGCCTGCTGCCGCACAAGGGCAACGAGGACGACGACCCGGCGATGCGCTCGCAGCGGATCGAGGAGGAGCGCCGGCTGATGTACGTCGGGGTGACGCGTGCGCAGCGCAGCCTGTCGATCAGCTGGTGCCGCAAGCGCCGACGCGCGCGCGACCATCAGGCGTGCGAGCCGTCGCGATTCCTCGCCGAACTCGGACTCGACCAGGTACCGAAGGTGGTTGACGAATCAACCATGTCCCCTTCGCAACGGATGGCGAGCCTGAAGGCGCTGCTCAACAGGCCTCGCGTGTCGAAGGGCTGACCGCGACGGTCTGGCCCGCACGGG
>CAXTPX010000479.1:0-3430 GCA_964246005.1 uncultured Burkholderiaceae bacterium
GAGACCCGCCGTTACGACGAGAGCATGCAGCGCTGGGAGCAGGCGGCGGTCAAGTCGCAGACCACGCTGTCGATGCTCAACGTCGGCCAGTCGGCGCTGATCGCGCTGGCGGTGTCGCTGATCATCTGGCGCGCGACGGTCGGCGTGATCGCCGGCACGATGTCGCTCGGGGACCTGGTGCTCGTCAACGCCTTCATGATCCAGCTCTACATCCCGCTCAACTTCCTCGGCGTGATCTATCGCGAGATCAAGCAGAGCCTCGCGGACGTCGACCGCATGTTCACGCTGCTCGACCAGAACCGGGAGGTCGCCGACGGACCCGACGCGAAACCGCTGATGCTGACGCGCTCCCTTTCGGCAGAGACGTTGTCGCGATCGCATCAGCTCGCGCCGGCGCCGGCCGTGCGCTTCGAGCACGTCGACTTCGGCTACGACGACAACCGCCAGATCCTGTTCGACGTCGACTTCGAGATCGGTGCGGGCAAGACCGTCGCGGTGGTCGGCCCGAGCGGCTCGGGCAAGTCGACGCTGGCGCGGCTGATGTTCCGCTTCTACGACGTCGGCAGCGGGCGGATCACGATCGCAGGCCAGGACATCCGCGACGTCACGCAGTCGTCGCTGCGCGCGGCGATCGGCATCGTGCCGCAGGACACCGTGCTTTTCAACGATTCGATCGGCTACAACGTCGGCTACGGCCGCGCGGGCGGCATCGACGCGACGACGCAGGGCGAGATCGAGGCGGCCGCGAAGGCCGCGTACATCCACGACTTCGTGAAGTCGTTGCCGGACGGCTACGACACGACCGTCGGCGAACGCGGATTGAAGCTGTCGGGCGGCGAGAAGCAGCGCGTCGCGATCGCACGCACGCTGCTGAAGAACCCGGCGATCCTGATCTTCGACGAAGCCACGTCGGCACTCGACTCGAAGGCCGAGCTCGCGATCCAGTCGGAGCTCCGCGCGATCGCGGCCGATCACACGGCGCTGGTGATCGCGCACCGGCTGTCGACGATCGTCGATGCCGACCTGATCCTCGTGCTCGAGGCCGGGCGCATCGTCGAGCGCGGCACGCATCGCGAGCTGGTCGCGCAGGACGGCACGTACGCGAAGATGTGGGCGCGGCAACAGGCCGACCAGCGCGGGGCGACGCAGGAAAGCGCTGTGCTCGAGACGGCGTGACGCTTCATCGGTGCTGGCGCGAAAGGTGCTTGCGGTGAGGTGCGTAGAAACCCCACTGGAAAGCAGAAACCCCTTTGCTACACTTTCGCGTCCTTCCGACCGGCCGCCCGACCGGGTACGCGATCGGCGCGCGTTGGCACCCTCTACGGCTGTTCCCGACCGGCCTCATCACTGGAGTTTCCCCCATGAATCGATCCCGCATCGCTGGTTGCGTCGCCGCCCTCGGCCTGACCGCAATCACCGGCGTCGCGCAGGCGCAGGCCCTCGACGGCACGTTGAAGAAAGTCGCCGAGACCAAGACCATCACGCTCGGAACGCGGGACTCGTCGATCGGCTTCTCGTACCTCGACGGCAACCAGAAGCCCGTCGGCTACAGCATGGACATCTGCTACAAGATCGTCGATGCGATCAAGGCGCAACTGAAGATCCCCGACCTCAAGGTCGAGACGGTCGGCGTCACGTCGCAGAACCGCATCCCGCTGGTGCAGGGCGGCACTGTCGACATGGAGTGCGGCTCGACGACCAACACGTTCGATCGCGCGAAGCAGGTCGCCTTCTCCCCGGACATCTTCCGCTACAGCGTGCGCATGGTGGTCCGTGCCGACTCGGGCATCAAGACGTTCGCGGACCTGAAGGACAAGACCGTCGTCACGACCTCGGGAACCACGTCCGATGCACTGATCAAGAGCAACGTGCGCACCAGCAGCATCTCCATCAAGAGCGCGTACGGCAAGGATCACGGCGACAGCTTCCTGCAGGTCGAGAGCGGTCGCGCCGCGGCGTTCGTGATGGACGACATCCTGCTCGCCGGTCTCGTCGCCAACGCGAAGAACCCGGCCGACTTCGCGGTCGTCGGCGAGCCGCTGAAGACCGAGAACTACGCGATCATGTTCCGCAAGGACGATCCGCAGATGAAGGCCATCGTCGACAAGACGGTGATCGGCCTCTTCAACTCGGGCGAGATCGAGAAGCTCTACACGAAGTGGCTGCTGACGCCGATCCCGCCGCGCAACATCACGATCAATTATCCGCTGTCGGCCGAGACGCGCGACGCGTGGAAGAACCCGTCGGACAAGGGCGTCTGATCCAACCCAACGAAGGGAGCGAAAGCTCCCTTTTTTGTGGCGCGTCGGCTGTGATCCATCGATGGGGGTCGCCGGTCACCGGCGGTGAAGCATGAAGTACCACTGGGACTGGTCGTTCTTCTTCGCGGAGACCGACGATGGACTTCGCTACTGGCAGTGGATCCTGTCCGGCCTCGGCTGGACGGTCACGGTCGGACTCGGCGCCCTCGTCATCGCGCTGGTGCTGGGCTCGATCCTCGGCGTCATGCGCACGACGCAGAGCCGCGCGCTGGTCTTCATCGGCGACCTGTACATCGATCTCTTCCGCAACATCCCGCTGATCGTCCAGCTGTTCCTGTGGTTCTTCGTCTTGCCCGAGCTCTTGCCGAAGGGCGCCGGCGACTTCATGAAGCAGAAGCTGCCGGACTGGATCATCGCGATCGGCGGCCTCGGCCTCTTCACGGCGGCGCGCATTTCCGAGCAGGTCAAGTCGGGCATCAACGCGCTGTCGCGCGGGCAGCGCTTCGCGGGGCTCGCGGTCGGGCTCACCGAGTGGCAGGTCTATCGCTACGTCCGGTTGCCGATGGCCTTTCGCATCATCATTCCGACGCTCACGTCGGAGTGCATGAACGTCTTCAAGAATTCGGCCGTCACGTATGCGGTCGGCATGATGGAGCTGTACTTCCAGTACAAGCAGATCATCGAGAAGACCTCGCAGGTGTTCGAGATCACGATCGTCACGATTCTCCTGTACACGGCGCTGGCGATGACGATCAACCGCATCCTGGCGTTCATCGAGCGTCGCTCGGCGGTGCCCGGCTTCATCACCGGCGGTGCGAAGTGAACGGCTTCGACTGGAACGAGATCTGGTCGAACTGGCCGTACCTCGCCAAGGGACTGCAATACACCTTCCAGGTCACCGTCGTCGGCACCATCGGCGGTGTGTTGCTCGGCACGTTGCTGGCGTTGATGCGGCTGTCGCCGATCAAGCCGCTGTCGATGTTCGCGGCGGCCTACGTCAACCTGTTCCGCTCGATCCCGCTGGTGTTCGTGCTGCTCGCGTTCTACCTGATCGCGCCGATCCTGATCGGCTTCTTCACCGGCCGTCCGCAGCCGGTCGGTGCCGATCGCTCCGCCTACTACACGTTCACGATCTTCGAGGCGGCGTTCTTCTCCGAGATCATGCGGTC
>CAXTPX010000480.1:0-3429 GCA_964246005.1 uncultured Burkholderiaceae bacterium
GTTCCCCCGCATGGTCCCCCTGCCACCCGCGAAGGTTGATCGACATCACCGCCACCCAGATCCACGAGCCGACGACCACGAGCACGATCCCGAGGTAGTAGAACGGGCTGCCGATCAGCGGTGGATAGAACGTGTACAGCACCGACGCCTGGCCGATCGCAACCGGGACCGATGCCATCACGGTGCCGACGATCGCCAGCCAGAAGCCAGCCCAGGCCCAGCGGCGGCCGATCAGCGGCTGATTCAGCGACAGCTCGCTGATCGCATAGCCGAAGCCCATCGCGACGAGGATCGGGAAGACGTACGCCATCACGGTGCCGTGGGCGGTGACCGAGCGGTAATAGAGCTCGGGGTCGCCGTTCCCGGAGGACAGCGGGCTGCGCTCGTACATCTGCCATGCGCCCAGCACCATCGCCGACGCGAACGCGGCGATGGCGACCCAGAAGTGCGCGAGGACGAGTCGGCTAGCCCGGAACACAGGTCGCCCTCCTGCCGCCGCTCACGCGCGCGAGAAAGGCTTCCGGTGCGATCACCTGCACATGGGCCCACATCGCGCCGTGGCCCGTTCCGCAGTATTCGTGGCACGGCATCAGGTGCTCGCCGGTCTTCGCGAACGTGGTCGTGAAGGTCGCGACGAACCCCGGCACGAGCATGACGTTCGCATTGGTGGTGCCGATCACGAAGCCGTGGATGGCGTCGGTGCTCGTCCCGCGAAACGTCACCGGCATCTCGGACGGCACGACGATGCATTGCGGCTCGAACGAATATTGCTGCGCGATCACGCGGACCACGACCTTGCCGTCCGGCCCGATCGCGGTGCCGAGGTTGCTCTCGACGAACTCGCCCGACACGTGCAGCGTGCTCGGGTCGATGGTCTCGACGCGGGACGGCGGCATCGCGGCCCAATGCACGCCGGTGAAGACCATCAGCGCGATCAACAGGACGACGATCAGCGCGACGACGATCGCCCAGCGGCGTTCCGCGCTCGCGGCGATGCGCTCGCCCCCGTGCGGGATCGCGAGATCGTCGGGCGACGTCATCGAACCACCCCGCGCGGCAGATACGCGAAGAGGTAGAACGCGAGGTAGATGAGAAGGACGATCGCTGTCGCGATGCCGGCCACCGCGAAGGCGCCGCCCGGACCCCGGGCGACGATCGCCTCGATCCGTTCGTCGTCCGCGTGCTCGACCGGGCGCTCCGTTGAATCGGTCATTCCGGGATCGCCTTTCGAAGATCGTTCGCCTGTGCCGGAGAGACGGGCGTTCCGGTATTGCCCCACGCGACGCGGATGTAGGTGATGACCGCGGCGACTTCGTCGTCCTCGAGGACCTGCGCGAACGGCGGCATGCCGTGCGGTCGCGGATTCTTCGCCGTGCCGGGTGGATAGCCGCCGTTGAGCACCATGCGGATCGAGTTCACCGGCGACGACATGACGATCGACTGGTTGCCTGCCAGCGGCGGATAGATGGGCGGCTGGCCCTTGCCTTCGTCGCCGTGGCACACGGCGCACTGCTTCACGTAGGTGTGGCGTCCGGTCTCCATCACGCCCGGTACCACGAGGCGGGCGCTGTCCGCGATCGCGGCCGACGAGTCGTGCGGCGCGAGCGCCTTCAGGTAGACCGCCATGGCGACGGCGTCTTCGTCGGTCAGGTACTGCAGGCTGTCGTAGACCACCTCGGCCATCGGACCGTAGACCGTGCCGCGATGCGAGATGCCGGTCCGCAGCAGGCCCGCGATGTCCTGGTCGCTCCAGTCGCCGAGTCCCGCTTCGCGGTTCGACGTGAGCGACGGCGCGTACCAGTTCTGGTCGGGGATCATGCCGCCCTCGAACGCCTTCGATTCGGAGGAGCCGCCCAACGCATTGATGGCCGTGTGGCACATCGTGCAGTGGCCGAGACCCTGGACCAGGTACGCGCCGCGGTTCCACTGAGCGGTCTGCGCGGCGTCAGGTTTGTACTCGCCCTCGATCAGGTACAACGCGCGCCAGCCGATCAGCACGTCGCGCTGGTTGTAGGGAAAGCGCAGTTCGTGCGGCCGGTTCTTCTGGCGGATCGGCGGCACCGACTGCAGGTAGGCGAAGATCTTGTCGGCGTCGTCCCGCGTGACCTTGGTATACGACGCGAACGGCATGGCGGGATAGAGCAGGCTGCCGTCGCGGGAGACGCCGGTATGCATCATTCGGTAGAAGTCGGCAGGACTCCACTGGCCAATCCCGGTCTCGTCGTCGGGCGTGATGTTGGGCACGTAGAGCGCGCCGAACGGCGTCGGCATCGCGCGTCCTCCGGCGAACAACTTGCCGCCGGGCGCTTCGTGGCACGCCACGCAGTCGCCTGCCCGCGCCAGGTACTCGCCCTCGACGATCGCCTGGGTCGTCGCCGTGGTCGCGGTCTCTCCCGGCTTCTTCGGCAGGAACCCCTCGTGAAGGTGGTACCAGGTCGCGCCCAGCAGCAGCGCGATCACCACCGAGCCACCCAACAGCCCGCGAACGACCCTCTGCCGGCGCGTCATTGCTGACTGCCGCAGGCGAGCGGCATGCGGACGCGGTCAAACGATGCGGGTGAGGCGTCCTTCGACGACTGCTGCACCGACAGCCACGCGGCGACCGCTGCGACATCGGTCTCCGACAGCCTCGACGCGATCCGCTTCATGCAATCCGGTTCGATGGCGTGACGGTCGCCCACCCGCCATCGGGTCAACTGCGCGGCGAGATACGTCGGTCGAAGCCCGGCCAGTCCCGGAATGCCGGGCTCCATGCCGGTCAGGTCGCGACCATGGCAAGCGACGCACGCGGGGATCTGACGATCGGCATCGCCTGCGGTCGCGAGGAGCGCGCCTCTCGCGAGCACCGTCGAGTCGGGATGAACCGTCTCGCTCGCGGCGAACGCCGGCCGTTGCCTCGCGTAGTGCTCCGCCATCTCGCGCAGGTAGGCATCGGGCAGGTAGGCCACCAGATAGTTCATCGGCGGGTACTTGCGTGTGCCGTCACGGAAGGCGACGAGCTGGTTGTAGAGGTAGGTCGCCGGCTTGCCGGCGATTCGCGGGAAGTAACCGCTGCTGCTTCCGGCGCCGCTCTGCCCGTGGCAGGTGACGCAGCCCTGCACGCGCGCTTCGATCGAGTCGATCGACTTGAAGGCGGGGACGGTCTCGTCCTGCGTTTCTGCGGCCTGCCCGACCGTCGCCGAGACGAGGAACAGCAGGATCGCGGCGATCAGCCGCGCGGCGCGATCAACGGGCGATCGTCGTCCGATGATTCGATCGCTCACGAATGACGATCGAACGAGTCAGCCGGGTTTCCCTTGGCTTGCCGCAGGTGACCGTACCGCCACGATTGCCTCGGTGAATGGGGTGCGCCGACGAGACGAAGCCGTCGTCCGAAGTTCCGTGCTCATGTTCGTTCGCGATCTCGTTCGGATCCGTGGCGACGACGCG
>CAXTPX010000481.1:0-3428 GCA_964246005.1 uncultured Burkholderiaceae bacterium
GACGAATTCCTGACCGAGCATGTCGGCGACGAGCGCCCGCACGGTGCGCGTGATGATGCCCATCGGGATCACCGCGAGCGTCGCCGCGGGCAGCACGAGGTGGCGCAGATGCTCTTCGTCCCAGGCCCACGTGCCGGTGCCGCCGGCGCCCATCGCCGGCAGCCAGTCGAGCTCGACCGAGAAGACGATCACCAGCACCAGGCCGAGCCAGTAGTGCGGCACGCTGACGCCGACCACCGACAGCACGGTCGCGACGCGGTCGATCGCGCGGCCTGCGTTGTAGCCGGCCAAAGCGCCTAGCACGCACCCGAGCACCACGCCGACCAGCGACGCGACGCCCGCGAGGATCAAGGTGTTGCCGACCGCGCTGCCGACTTCGGACGCGACCGACCGGCCGGTCGCGATCGACGCGCCGAGGTCGCCGTGCAGCGCACGCGCGAGCCACAGGCCGTAGCGCACCGGCATCGGTCGATCGAGCCCGTACGTGACCTTCAGCGCATCGATCACCTCGGCCGGCGCGTCGGCCGGCGCGATCGCGTTGAGGGGATCGCCCGGCGCGATGTACACGAGGATGAACGAGACCAGCGTGACGCCGAGCGCGATGGGGATCGTGTAGAGGAGCCGCTTGAGGAAGTAGGCGAGCATGAGGGGTCAGCGCGGTAACACCTGCGCCCGATCTTGAATCCGTCGTCCCGGCGAAGGCCGGGACCCAAGTTGCTTGTTGATTGCAGCGGCACGAACTTGGGCCCCGGCCTACGCCGGGGCGACGAAGAGGAGAGACGACGCCGTCACATCCCGATCGTCGTCAGATCCTGGAACCAGTGCTGCGCCTGGACGAACTGCTTGACCTTCGGCGACAACGCATGCGGGTTGGTGTCGTGCACCACCCACAGCATCAGCGCGTCGTCGACCATCTGCTGGTGGATGAAGCCGAGCAGCTGGTCCTGGTCCTTCGCGACGAAGGTCGCCTTGATCTTCTCGATCGCCTCGTCGACCTTCGGGTTCGCGTATCCGCCCCAGTTGACGCCGTTCGGGGCGATGTACTTGCTGTACTCGAAGCGCGTGAGGCCGAGGAACGGATCGGCCGTCACGTACGCGAGGTTGATCGCGCTGATGCCCTTGCCGGCGTTCATGTCGGCCTTCGCGCCGCTCCGCCAGTGCAGATACAGCGTCTCGAGCTCGACGACCTCGAACTCGATCTGGATGTCGATCTCGGCCAGGCTCTGCTGGATGAACTCGTTCATCGGCAGCGACAGCATCTGCCCCGTACCGCCCTGCGCGATGATGACCTTGGCCTTCAGCGGATTGGCCTTGCTGTAGCCGGCCTGCGCCATCAACGCGCGCGCCTGCGGCAGGTCGTACTTGAGGTCGAAGGTCGGCTTGCCGAACCACGGGCTGGTGCGATCGAGCTGGCCCTTCGCCGGCGTCGCCAGGCCGTTCAGCAGCTTGACGACCGCGTCGCGATCGATCGCGAGGTTGGCGGCCTTGCGGACGCGGATGTCGGCCCATGGCGAACCCGGCTGCGTGCTGAAGTGATACGGCCAGACGTGTGGCGTGACGTTCTGCACGACGCGGAAGCCCGACGACTTCAACTGCGGCAGCACGTCGGGTGGCGGCGTCTCGATCAGGTCGACCTGACCGTTGAGCAATGCGTTGGCGCGGGTCAGCGCATCGGGGATCGGGATCAGCACGATGCGATCGGTCTTCGCGATGCGCGTCTTGTCCCAGTAGTCCGCGTTCTTCACGAGGTCCGCGCGTTCGCGCGGCACGAGCTTGTCGAGCTTGAAGGGTCCGGTGCCGGATGGCTGCGTCGCGATCTTCGCCCAGTCGTGTCCGAGCTTCTCCCACTGCGCAGGACTGCCGATCAGGAACCACGGCAGCTGATACGGGAACAGCGCGTCGGTGTCCTTCGTCGTGATCTCGACCGTGTAGTCGTCGATCTTGCGATACGACGCGATCGACGGGATGCGCGGCTTGACCTGCGCGGCCTGCTTCGCGTCGAACTGCGGCGACTTGTCGTCGAGGACCTTGTCAAGGTTCCAGATGACCGCGTCGGCCTTGAAGTCCGAGCCGTCGTGGAACTTGACGCCCTTCCGCAACGTGAAGCGCCAGACCTTGCTGTCCTTGGCGTCCACCTTCCACTCGGTGGCGAGACCGGGGATCAGCTTGCCGGGCCGCGTCGCGATGTTGGCTTCCCACGCGATCAACGGGTCGTAGATCGTATGGCCGGTGAATTGGTACGCGCCGGCGCCGCGATCGGGTTGTCCGGTGGTGAGCGGAATGTCGGCGAGCGAGATGCCGTAGCGGGCGACCGTCTCGGCGTCGGCACCGTGGTGAATCAACAGGGCCAGCGGAATCGCCAGCAGGGTGCGCAGCAACCGCTTGGGAACAACCTTCATCGGATCGGGCTCGGCGGTGGGGACGATACCGATGACCAACGCACGCATCGTGCCAGTGATCACCCGTCGTTCCCGCCTACGCGGGAACGACGGGCTTCACAGCTTCGCCGGATCGAACCCCGTCTCCTTGTAGATCGACTGCACGAACGCCTTGCCGCCGACGCGGTCGGCCATCTCGTCGTGGACCTTCAGGAACGCTTTCTTCCACGCGCGCTTCTCGTCGGGCGTGAGCACGATGATCTCGGTCTTGCCCGACGCCTTGATCGCCGCGAGACCGTCGTCGTTCTCCTTCTTGGCCGACGCGTTGAAGTAGATCGACGCGTCCTTCATCGCGCCTTCGAGCACCGCCCGCACGTCCGGCGGCAACCCGGCCCAGAACTTCGCGTTCACGATCACCGCGTAACCGTGATACCCGTGGTCGGACAACGTCAGGTACTTCTGCACCTCGTACAGCTTCGACGGATAGATCACGTTGGTCGGGTTCTCCTGGCCATCGACGACGCCGGTCTGCATCGCCTGGTACAGCTCCGAGAACGCCATCACCTGCGGGATCGCGTCGACCGCGCGCATCTGCGCCTCGATCACCTTCGACGATTGAATGCGCAGCTTCTGGCCCTTGAAGTCCTCGGGCTTGCGCAGCGCCTGGTTGCTCGTCATCTCCTTGAAGCCGTTGTTCCAGAACGCGAGGCCATGGATGCCCTTGCTCTCGAGCTTCGCGAGCAACCCCTGCCCGACCGGCCCGTTCGTGACCCGGATCTCGTCGTCGAGCGAGTCGAACAGGTACGGCAGGTCGAGCGCCTCGAACTCCTTCACGCCGAGCGGCCCGAACTTGCCCGGCGTCGGCGCGAGCATCTGAACGGCGCCGAGTTGCAGCGCCTCCATCTCCTCCTTGTCCTTGTAGAGCACGGAGTTCGCATAGACCTCGACCTTGACCCTGCCCTTCGCTCGCTCGTCGACGAGTCGCTTGAAGTACTCCGCGGTCTTGCCCTTGTTCGTGTCGGCAGCCACGACATGACTGAACTTGATGAT
>CAXTPX010000482.1:0-3419 GCA_964246005.1 uncultured Burkholderiaceae bacterium
CTCGAGGCGCTCGTCCTCGTCGGCCGGCCCGAAGCGCCCGAGGACCCCCGACAGGTAGTCGAGGATCGCGCCGCTCTGCGTCAGCACGCGGCCCGCGTGCTCGAGCACCGGTACCTCGGCCATCACGTTGGTGGCCTTGAATGCCGCGTCGCGCGTGCCGCCGTTGAAGAAGTCCATCCACACCGGCGTCCAGTCGGCGCCCGCGAGTTCGAGCATCAGCGCGACCTTGTACGAGTTGCCGGACTGGGCGAAGCAGTGGAGGCGATAGGCGGCGTCGGGAAGGGCGGTGGTCACGGGCGGTTCCTGTCGTGGCAAGCGGTGGCAAGGGCGTCGCGGATGAAGGCGGACTTGCCTTCGGTGTACGCGTCGCGGTCGTTCGCGAAGCGCTCGGCGAGTTCGGCCTTGAGCATCGCGTAGCGCTGCTGAAGAAGGGGGTCGGTCCGGAGCCGGTCGCGAAACGCGATGCGCTCGTGCCAGCCCGGGGCGTCGTGGACCACGACATGCAGATGATGGGTGCGACGTCCGCGCGCATGTCGCATGAAGAACTGACGATCGACGAGATCCTCGTTCATCCCCGGCGGCGTGGTGTAGCCCACCGCGCGTAGCCGCGCGGCGAGCGCGATCGCTTCGTCGATCGAGCCCACCCCGGCCAGCAGGTCGATGATGGGTTTGGTGTGCAGCCCCGGCACCGCGGTACTGCCGATGTGGGCGATGTCGCGGAACACGCCGGGCAACGCGGCATCGAGGCGCGCCCGCTCCTCCTCGAACGCCGAGGGCCACGCCGGGTCGTAGTCGACCAGGGCCACGCCCTCCTGGATCGCGCTGTCGAACGAGGCGCGCTCGATGCTGCTGTCGGTGAGCCGTCGGTCCATGGAAGCTCGTCAGTTCGTGAACCCTGCCACGTTGCCGTCGTCCGCGTCGTTGGTCAACCCGGCGCGCCCGTCAGCATCGCTACGGCGACCGCGCGGTCAGGCCAATGCCCGGCCGATCAGGATCTTCTGGATGTCGCTCGTCCCTTCGTAGATCTGGCACACGCGCACGTCGCGCCAGATGCGCTCGACCGGGAAGTCGGCGACATAGCCGTACCCGCCGAACACCTGGATCGCATCGCTGCAGACGCGCCCGGCGATCTCGGACGCGAACAGCTTGGCCATCGCGGCTTCCTTCAGGCACTGGCGACCGGCATCGCGCAAGGCCGCCGCGTGCCAGATCATCTGGCGCGCGACTTCGATCTGCGTCGCCATGTCGGCGAGGCGGAACTGCACGGCCTGATGTTCGAACAACGGCTTGCCGAAGCTTTCGCGTTCCTTCGCGTACCCGAGCGCCACCTCGAAGGCGGCGCGCGCCATGCCCACCGCCTGCGACGCGATGCCGATGCGGCCGCCCTCGAGGCCCGACAGCGCGATCTTGTAGCCCTGCCCTTCGTCGCCGATGCGATTGGCCGCCGGCACGCGACAGCCGTCGAACAGGATCTGCGCGGTGTCGCTCGCATGCTGGCCGGTCTTCTCCTCGAGCCGGGCGACGATGTAGCCGGGCGTCTTCGTGTCGACGATGAACGCGCTGATGCCCTTCTTGCCGGCGTCCCGGTCGGTGACCGCCATCACGAGCGCCACGTCAGCATGCTTGCCCGACGTGATGAACTGCTTGACGCCGTCGATCACGTAGTGGTCCCCGTCCTTGCGAGCCGTCGTTCGCAACGCAGCCGCGTCCGATCCGACGTGCGGCTCGGTCAGACAGAACGCGCCGAGCATCGAACCCTGCGCGAGCGGCCTCAGCCAGGCTTCCTTCTGCGCATCGCTGCCGAAGCGGTCGAGCATGCTGCAGACCGGGCAGTTGTTGACGCTGACGATGGTCGACGTCGCGCCGTCGGCCGCGGCGATCTCCTCGAGGATCAGCGCCAGCGACAACGTGTCGAGCCCCGCACCGCCCCACTCCTCGGGCACCGTGACGCCGTAGCAGCCGAGCGCCGCGAGGCCCTTCAGCGCCTCGGCCGGAAAGGTCGATTCCCGGTCCCATCGCGCGGCGAACGGCGCGATGCGCTCGCGCGCGAAGTCACGCACCGCGTCGCGGATCATTTCCTGTTCGGGGCTGAGCAACATGGCGGCGATGGTACGACACGCGGTCCGTGCCGAAACCGACCGGCTCGACTCAGACCGCCGGTGCGAGTTGCGTCACGTCCGGCGGTCGGGTCGACGCGTCGTCGGGCTTGTCGGTGCCGCAAGTGGGACAGAAGTGGAAGAACGCGTTCCTGCGGCTCGAGCAGACCGGGCAGTGCTCGTAAAGCTTCATCCCGCAGTGCATGCAGAAGTTGGTCTCGCCATCGTGGACCTTGAAGCCACGCTCGCAGCCGGGGCAGATGCCGGCGTTGGTGCTCTTGATCGCGTGTTCGTACGACAGCGACTGTCGACGGACCGCTTCGGACTGTTGCTCGGCCAGCCGTTGGCGCTCGAGATAGCGCTGCATCGCGACCATCGCATAACGACCGACGACGATCGTCGCGAGGATGCCGATCGCGTAGCGGACGTAGCCGCCGTAGCTCGGCAGGTACGGCACGAGCTCGACGAAGAACGTGAAGATCGCGAAGAACACGAAGCCCCACACGAACGGCCACCAGGTCGACTTGCGCTGCTTGACGAACAGCCACGCGGCGATCAGCAGCGGCGGCAGCGTGATGGCGAGGCGGATCAGGAAGACGTGCAATTCGAGCCTGCGCACCGCCGCGTCGTACGGGTCGCGCGCCGCATCGTCGAGCTCGCTCCGCGCGCGTTGCGTCGCGGCCAGCCGCTGCTGCATCTCGAGCTGCCGGGCCCGTGCGTCATCGACCTGGACCTCCACGGCGCGGGTCGCGGCCGACAGCACGTCGAGGTCGCGCGTGCGCTTGATGACCTCGGGGTCCTGGTCCGGGCGCTGCGTGCTCTGACGCGTCGCGATCCAGTTGTCGAACGCCTGTCGCGCCGTGTCGTAGGCGGCTTGCGCCGACTGCAGCTTCAGGTCCAGCGTCGCGAGCCGCTCGTCGGCGACGCGCGCTTCATCACCGCTCTTGCGGATCGCGGCGTCGAGCGGTTCGGCCCTGTTCTTGTCGACGAAGTCCGACAGCTCGACCCGACCATCGACGGTCGGCAGGTCGTGGACCACCAGCGAACCGAGGCCGATCAGGAAGCCGGCGAAGATCACCGCCACGATCCACAGCACCAGGCGGAACATGCGTTCCGGCGTTCGCAGCCCCTTCTGCGAAGCGCCTTGCGCGCCGGTCGCCTTCCTCATCGTACGGTCCGTCGGATCATCCACCACCCTCGTGCGAGAACGTCCCGGCCTGCGGAACGCGAGCCGTGACTTCGATCTCGATCCGCATGCGGGGATCGACGAGCCCGACCACCATCGCCGTCGCGGCCGGCAGCGCGCGGGCGAGATACTGCCCG
>CAXTPX010000483.1:0-3419 GCA_964246005.1 uncultured Burkholderiaceae bacterium
ATCGCGGCCGACCGTCACCGCCTTGATCTCGACGAGCTCCGGCGCACCGATCCAGGCCGAGCCGCTACCGACGTTGCGCAGCAGTTCGGACACGCGTTCGTTGGACTGGGCGAGGCCGGTCAGCGTGACGCGCAGGTTGTCCTGCCGCAGGCTTTGCAGGTAGACGCCTTCGGGAACCTGCCGGACCAGTTCGTCGAGCAGATGCACCGGCAGGTTGCGATCGGCCTGCAGATCCTCGACCGCCTGCTGACGGGCCTTCAGACCCTCCAGGTCCTGACGCAGGCTGGCGATCTCCTTGATCTGTTCGTCGAGCTTGCGGTTCTCCACCTTGATGAATTCGTTGCGGTCGTTCTGCACGCCGATGTACGAGTTGATGACGAACGCGACGGCGACGACGGCGACCACTGCGGCACTGAAGCCGAGGCCGACCAAGACATAGAAATCGCGACGCCGCTGCGCGCGCTTCTCGGCGCGATGCGGCAACAGATTGATGCGGACCATCAGCCCGACCTCCGCATGGCGAGGCCGGTCGCGATCACCAGCGACGGCGAGTCGAGACGTGCCTGCTTCTCGCGAACGCCCGCGCCGAGGTCCATGCCCTTGAACGGATTCAGGATCGACGTCGCGGCCTGGCTGCGCGTGCCGACGACATCGACGAGGCCGGGAATCACCGCGCAACCGCCGGCGAGCAGGATCTGATCGACGCGGCTGTAGGGTGTCGACGTGAAGAAGAACTGCAGCGCGCGGGTGACTTCGAGCGCGATGTTGTCGGCGAACGGCTGCAGCAGGTCGCGCTCGTAGTTCTCGGGGAGGTCACCGGAGCGCTTCTTCGCCTCGGCCTCTTCGGCCGACAGCCCGTAGGCGCGCGCGATGTCCTGCGTCAACTGATTGCCGCCGAAGGCCTGCTCGCGCTCGTAGATCGGCTGATCGTTCAGCGTCACCGAGATCGTCGTGGTCGACGCGCCGATCAGGAACAGCGCGACGATCTGGCCTTCGCCGGCGTTGGGCATCAACTGGATGACGCGGTCGGCCGTCGAGCGGGTGGCGTGCGACTCGATGTCCATGATCAGTGCCTTCAGGCCGGCGGCCTGCGCGACGGCCACGCGGTCCTCGACCTTCTCCTTGCGGGACGCGGCCAGCAGCAGCTCGATATCGTCGGGTGAGTTCGGCGCGGGGCCGATCACGCTGAAGTCGAGGCTCACCTCGTCGAGGGCGAACGGAATGTACTGGTTGGCTTCGCTCTCGACCTGGACCTCGAGCGCCTCTTCGGACAGCCCACCCGGCAGGATGATCTTCTTCGTGATGACGGCGGCGCTCGGCAACGCCATGGCGACGTTGCGCGCCTTGGTGCCGCTCTTGCGGACGGCGCGGCGCACGGCCTCGGAAACGGCCTCGATGTTCTCGATGTTGCCGTCCGCGATCGCACCCTTGGGCAGCGCCTCGATGGCATAGCGCTCGAGCCTGAAACCGGCTTCGGCCGAGCCTCCCAGCTCCACCACCTTGACGCTCGACGAACTCAGGTCGAGACCGATCAGCGGCGGGTTCTTGGACGAAAAGAGAGCGCCCAGGTCAAAGGCCAAAGCGATTTCTCCGAGCGGTGGACCTAAGCAAAATTCTTAGCATGAAGACTGTGAAACTCTAGAAAAAACTATTTATTTTCGAGGGTTTAGAGTGCTTTGCTCGATTGGTTTCAAATGCTAGCGCCAGTGTTTCGAGGCTGTAAAGGATTGCGACAGACGGCCCGGTGCAAAAACAACAAAAGGTCAGACGGAGGAATAGTGGCGTCGCGACCACCGTCGACTGGCTTGGAAAAGCGCTCGTTTCACCGCCTAAATCGCTCGATCGGCCTCGGGCCTTCCCGGTCCGTTGTCGGCATCTTTGCCGGAAGACTGAATCGGGATCCGCAATCTTTCACGTTCGAAGGCGGCCGGAATCGATCAAACGGTCCGGAGCACGTCCGAACGAAGGCCCCGGAAGCCTCGCGGATATAATCGCGTCCCCTGCCGATTCGACCCGGCCCGAATCGCATCGACGCGCATGCCGAGTCCGTCCTCGAGCCCCCTCGCCTCTTCCTCACCCGCCGGGCCGCCGCCTCCCCGTCGCAATGCGCTCGTCCGCGCGCTCGCGTGGCTCGTCGGTATCGGTGCCGCCGGCGTCGTCGCGATCGGGCTCGTGGTCCTGCTCGCGACGGCGCTCGCCTATCGCAACCTCCCGTCGATCGAATCGCTCACCGACTACCGGCCGAAGATTCCGCTGCGGGTCTTCACGGCCGACGGCGCGCTGATCGGCGAGTTCGGCGAGGAGCGCCGTGCGATCGTCGCGATCGCCGACGTGCCGACGGTGATGAAGCAGGCCATCCTCGCCGCCGAGGACGAGCACTTCTACCAGCACAGCGGCATCGACTATCTCGGCAACGTGCGCGCCGCGCTGAAGAATCTCTCGAACGGCAGCTTCTTCGGCAGTGGTCGCAAACAGGGTGCGTCGACGATCACCCAGCAGATCGCCCGCAACTTCTTCCTGTCGAGCGAGCAGAGCTACATCCGCAAGTTCTACGAGGCGTTGCTGTCGTTCAAGATCGAGGACAACCTGTCGAAGGACCAGATCCTCGAGGTGTACATGAACCAGATCTACCTCGGCCAGCACGCGTTCGGTTTCGCGTCGGCCGAGCGGGTCTACTTCGGCAAGTCCCTGAAAGACGTGACGCCCGCCGAGGCCGCGATGCTGGCGGGCCTGCCGAAAGCACCGTCGACGAACAACCCGGTCGTCAACCCGAAGCGGGCGCGTGAGCGGCAGCTCTACGTGCTCGACCGCATGCGCCTGCTCGGCATGCTGACCGACGAGCAGTACGCGACGGCGAAGGCCGAGACGCCCGTCGTGAAGATCGACGCCGAGTCGTACGCGGTCCACGCCGAATACGTCGCCGAAATGGCGCGGCAGGTCGCCTACGAGCAGTTCGGCCGGGAAGAGGCCTACAGCCGCGGGCTCAACATCTACACGACGCTGATCTCGGGCGAGCAGAACGCCGCCTACGAAGCGTTGCGCGCCGGGGTTCTCGACTACGAGCGGCGGCACGGCTACAACGGCCCGGAGGCGTTCATCGATCTTCCCGCGAGCGACGACGCCGAGGCGTTGAGCGACGCGGTCGAAGACGCGTTGATCGAGCACCCGGACAGCGACGACATCCTGGCGGCCGTCGTCGTCGAGGCGACGCCGAAGGCGATCCGCGCCGCGAGGTCGGACGAGACGATCACCGTGACGGGCGACGGGTTGAAGTTCGTCGCAGCCGCGCTCGGCGACAAGGCGCCGCCCGCCAGGCACATCCGCCGTGGCGCGGTCATCCGCGTGATGAAGAACGCGAAAGGCGCATGGGAAGTGATCCAGCTGACGGTGGTGCAGGCGGCGTTCATCGCGTCCAACGT
>CAXTPX010000484.1:0-3409 GCA_964246005.1 uncultured Burkholderiaceae bacterium
CCCGCGCTGGCGCTGAACTACCTCGGCCAGGGTGCGCTGCTGATCGCGGACCCGAAGACGGTCGACAGTCCGTTCTACCACCTGTTTCCGGGCTGGGCGTTGATCCCGATGATCGTGCTCGCCACGGCGGCCACCGTGATCGCGTCGCAGGCCGTCATCTCCGGCGCCTACTCGATGACGAAGCAGGCGATCCAGCTCGGCTTCCTGCCGCGGCTCGCGATCCTGCACACGTCGGAGCGCGAGATCGGGCAGGTCTACGTGCCGACGATCAACTGGTTGCTGCTGGCCGCCGTGATCCTGTCGGTCGTCGGCTTCGGCTCGTCGACCGCGCTCGGATCGGCCTATGGCATCGCGGTGACGGGCACGATGCTGATCACCACGTTGCTGACGTTCTTCGTCGTCCGCTATGCGTGGCACTACCCGTGGTGGCTGTGCACCCTGTCGACCGTCTTCTTCTTCGCGATCGACGCGGTCTTCTTCTCGGCGAACCTGTTGAAGTTCCTGCAGGGCGGCTGGTTCCCGATCGTCATCGGCCTGCTGATCTTCATCATCATGTCCACCTGGGGACGCGGCCGCGACATGATGCTGGCCGAAGCGCGTTCACGCGCGGGCGACGCGCCGTTGAAGGAGTTCCTCGACACGCTGTTCGTCGATCCGCCGGTGCGGGTCGCCGGCACCGCGGTGTACCTGACGATCGAGCCGAACGGTGTTCCGCATGCGTTGCTGAACAACCTCGAGCACAACAGCGTGCTGCACGACTGCGTGCTGTTCGTCAACGTGGCCAACCGGACGGTGCCGCGCATCCATCCGGAACACCGGATCGCGATCCAGCCGCTCGATCGCAACTGCTGGCAGGTGGTCGTCAACTACGGTTTCAAGGACGAGGTCAACCTGCCGCTCGCGCTGACGGATTGCGCGTCGAAGGAATTGCCGGTCGATCCGGCGAGAGTGTCGTACTTCCTCAGCCACGCCGTCGTGATCGCGACCGGTGGCAAGGGCATGTGGCTGTGGCGCGAACGGCTGTTCGCCGCGATGTCGCACAACATGGCCAATGTCGCCGGCTATCTGAAGCTGCCGGCCAATCGGGTGATCGAGCTAGGGTCGCGGGTCGAGATCTAGGCCGTCTTCGGGGCCGGTCCGGATGCGGCGCCCTGGCGACTGCCGACCGTCGTCGCGTATTCGTGAGTGAAGAGCGCGCCGTAGAAGAAGATCTGCGCCGAGTAGTACATCCACGCGATCAGGGCGACGAGCGCGCCGGCAGCACCGAAGGCGTCCGAAGTGCCCCCATGTCCGAGGTACAGCCCGATCGCGGTCTTGCCGACCATGAACAGCAGCGACGTCACCGCGGCGCCGACGAGCACGTCGCGCCAGGCGAGCTTGACCGCCGGAAGGAACTTGAAGATCACCGAGAAGAGGACCATCAGGACGACGAGGCTCACCGCGCCGGCCGCGATCTTGCCGATCACGGAGCCGAGCGTGTCGCCGAAGACGCCGGTCACCGCCGCGAGCCCTGCGCTCACCACCAGCGACGAAAGCAGCATCAAGCCGAGGACGAGGAGGACCCCGAGCGACAGGAACCGCTCGCGCAGCATGTTCCAGATCCCGGAACCTTCCTTGGCCTTGACCTCCCAGAGTTCGTCGAGGCTGTCCTTCAATTCGCCGAATGCCGTCGTCGCGCTGACCAGCACGAGCGCGAAGGAGACGAGACCGGCGAAGAAGCCCTTCTTCTCGTCGCTCTGCGCGCTGAGGATGCCTTTCACCACGCCGCCGCCCTGGTCACCGACCAACGCGCCGAGCTGGTCGACGATCAGCCGCTGCGCAGTGTCGCGGTCGACGAAGACCGCGACGAAGGACAGCACGAGGACGAGCATCGGCGCCATCGACAGCAGCGTGTACAGCGCGAGTGCCGCCCCCTTGCTGGCGGCTCGTCGGTTCGACCAGTCTTTCGCTGCAGCGACCGCAACGCCGATGAGCGAGCGGAAACCCGGCGTCCCTGGCGCTGCAGCGGGTGCAGGGGCGGAGTCCGCGTCCGGAGTCGATGGGACCTGCTTATCGGGCTCGGCAATGTCCGGATCGATCGACCGATCCGCCGGAAGCCGCAGGACCCGGTCGTGGTGGTACTGCTCGCGCGATGCGGTCCGCGCGACATAGGTCGACGTCGCCACCGCAGCGGCGGCGCCGAAGAGGAGACGTGACAGTCGGCTCAACGATCGCCTCCGGCGGACCGCGCGGCGTCGAGCCGCTTGCGCAATGCGGCGATCGCCAACCCGTTCGCGGCGGCACCGGAAAGCAGTCGGCGCCGCCGCCATCCGAAGCCGACCACCGTGGGGAGAACGGCGGTCAAGGCGAGCAGGAGTGCCACGGGGTAGCCGTAGCGCTGCAGGCCGCCGACCGCTCCGGACTGCGCGCGCCGCCGTCGCGGTTCAGCAAGCGTTGCCGCGAGGCGTGCGCGTCGGCCGGCGAGGAGACGTTCGAGTCGCTCGAGCCGTCGTTTGGCGCCTGTCTCTGAGTGGTTCATTCGTTGTGGCGGCGGGCTCGACGGTTGCGACGTCGCGTCGAACCACCGTACGCGTTGAAGGAGCCGCGATCATCGCAATTCAACGGTGGACTGCAGCGTCAGTGCGGAACTGATAGGGACGAGCCGGGTGCCTTGACCGAAGCACGGGCCGCGCGAAGAACGGATGCGCTACTTGCAAGCCCGGGCGGCATGGTTGACGCTCCGGAAGGACCACCAACTTCCTTCGGTCGTTCGAAACGTGTCGCGAAGCCAGGCGATGAAACCACTCGGCGAAGCACAGGCCAAGGCTGCTGCCACCTACAACGCGGCAGCCGATGCCTATGACGATGCGGCCAACTCGTTCTGGGATCGCTTCGGCCGACGCACCGTCGACCGCCTGGCTCTCCAGCGCGGCGCCAAGGTCCTCGACGTCTGCTGTGGAAGCGGCGCATCGGCGATCCCCGCGGCGCAGGCGGTCGGACCGGAAGGATCCGTCCTCGGCATCGACCTCGCCCAGGGTTTGCTCGACATCGCGCGCGAAAAAGCCAGGGTGAGTCGGTTGCAAAACGTCGAATTCCGAATGGGAGACCTGCTCGACTCGGGTCTGCCTGACGCGGGCTTCGATGCGGTCGTGTGCGTTTTCGGAATCTTCTTCGTCCCGGACATGGCGGCGGCGGTTCGAGAACTGTGGAGGGTGCTGCGCCCCGGAGGAAAGCTGGCCATCACCACCTGGGGTCCGCGCTTCTTCGAGCCAGGGAACACCGTGTTCTGGGATGCGGTTCGTGACGTGGCTCCCGATCTTCACAAGAGCTTCAATCCCTGGGATCGCATTGGCGACCCGGCGTCCGTGCGGGGCCTTCTTGCGGAGGCCGGGATCGAGGCGTGCGACGTCGTCGCCGAAGCCGGGCGGCA
>CAXTPX010000485.1:0-3407 GCA_964246005.1 uncultured Burkholderiaceae bacterium
CTACTCGGGCCTCTGGGTCGGCTTCAAGGTGGTGACCGATGTCGTCGAAGCGTCGGCCTCGGTGATCATCGATCCCGATCGCGTCGACATCAGGCTGCCCGAGGACTTCGTGCTGCCGCCGGGCGGCCTCAACATCCGCTGGCCCGACTCGCCGCTCGAGCAGGAAGCGCGGCTGATGGACTTCAAGTTCTACGCGGCGCTCGCGTACGTCCGCGCGAACAAGCTCAACTACACGGTGTGGGACTCGCCGAACGCGCGCTTCGGGATCATGTCGAGCGGCAAGGCGTATCTCGACACGCGCCAGGCGTTGATGGACCTGGGGCTCGGCGAAGAGGAGTGCGCGCAGCTCGGCATCCGCCTCTTCAAGGTCGGCGTCGTGTGGCCGCTCGACGCGTACCACGTGCGCGAGTTCGCGACCGGGCTGACGGAGATCCTGGTCGTCGAAGAGAAGCGCCAGATGATCGAGTACCAGCTGAAGGAAGAGCTGTACAACTTCAGCGAGCATGCGCGGCCCCGCGTGTTCGGCAAGTTCGACGACAAGCAGGGCGGCGAGTGGTCGATCCCGCAGGGCAACTGGTTGCTGCCGGCCAAGTACGAACTGTCGCCCGCGTCGATCGCGAAGGCACTCGCGAGCCGGCTCGCGAACTTCGACCTGCCGCGCGACGTGCGCGCCCGCATCGATGCGCGGCTCGCGATCATCGACGCGAAGGAAAAGGCGCTCGCGAAGCCGCGCGTCGTCACCGAGCGCAAGCCCTTCTTCTGCTCGGGCTGCCCGCACAACACGTCGACGCGCGTGCCCGAAGGCTCGCGTGCGGTGGCCGGCATCGGCTGCCACTACATGACGGTGTGGATGCCCGACCGCCGCACCGAGACGTTCACGCAGATGGGTGGCGAAGGGACGCCGTGGATCGGCCAGGCGCCGTTCACGAACGAGAAGCACATCTTCTCGAACCTCGGCGATGGGACCTACTTCCACAGCGGCATCCTCGCAATCCGCGCGTCGATCGCGGCGAAGGTCAACATCACCTACAAGATCCTGTTCAACGACGCGGTCGCGATGACCGGCGGACAGGCGACCGACGGCTCGCTGACGGTGCCGCAGATCACGCGGCAGATGGCGGCCGAAGGCGCTCGCAAGATCATCGTCGTGACCGACGAGCCGGAGAAATATGACGGCCATTGGGATCCGTCACAACGGGTGATCCAGAACGAGGAAGGCTCGGCCGCGATCGCGACCGGCAAGAAGTCGAAGAAGCTCGGCCCGATGCACGACAACCATCTCGCCGCGGGCGTGACGGTCCATCACCGCGACGAGCTCGACCGGCTGCAGAAGGAACTGCGCGAGATCGAAGGCACGACGATCCTGATCTACGACCAGACGTGCGCGTCCGAGAAGCGGCGCCGCCGGAAGAAGGTCGTCGACGGCAAGCCGCTGTTCCCGGATCCGGCCAAGCGCGTCTTCATCAACGACCTGGTCTGCGAAGGCTGCGGCGACTGCTCGGTACAGTCCAACTGCCTGTCGGTCGAGCCGCTCGAGACCGAGTTCGGTCGCAAGCGCGTGATCAACCAGTCGTCCTGCAACAAGGACTACTCGTGCGTGAAGGGCTTCTGCCCGAGCTTCGTCACGGTCGAAGGCGGCCGGGTCAGGAAGGGCAAGGGCAGCAGTGCCGCCGGTGCGGAAGTCGATCGGCTGTTCGACCTGCCGCAGCCGATGATTCCCGAGGTCACGACGCCGTACGGCGTGCTCGTGATGGGCGTGGGTGGCACCGGCGTCGTGACGATCGGGCAGCTGCTCGGCATGGCGGGCCATCTCGAAGGCAAGGGCGTGTCGGTGCTCGACATGGCCGGCCTCGCGCAGAAGGGCGGCGAGGTCGCGTCGCACGTGCAGATCGCGGCTACCCCGGAACGGCTGCAGGCCACGCGCATCGCGACCGGCGAGGCCGACCTGGTCCTCGGCTGCGACATCATCGTGACCGGCAACACCGAGGCGATCTCGAAGATGCAGGCCGGCAAGACGCGGGCGGTGGTCAACACGTCGGACATCCCGACCGCCGAGTTCGTGCGCAACCCGGACTGGAAATTTCCCGGTGCCGACCTCGCGGGCGAGATCCGTTCGGCCGTCGGCGCGGACCGTGTCGGCAGCGAGGACCACTGCCAGATGATCGACGCGAACAAGCTGACCGTCGCGTTGATGGGCGATGCGCTGTACACGAATCCGTTCATGCTCGGCTACGCGTGGCAGAACGGCTGGATCCCGTTGGGCGAGCCCGCGATCCTGCGCGCGATCGAGTTGAACGCGGTGGCGGTGGAGGCGAACAAGACGGCGTTCGTCTGGGGTCGCCGCGCGGCGCACGACCGGCAGGCCGTCGAGCGCGTGGCGTTTCCGGCCGAGGTCGTCGAGATCAGGCGCGACGGTTCGAAGAAGCTGTCGGGTTCGCTCGACGAGACGATCGCGCGACGGGTCGAGTTCCTCGTCGGCTATCAGAACGCGGCGTACGCCGGCCGCTACATGGCGCTGGTCGACAAGGTCCGCGACGCGGAGACGCGCTTGATGAACACGACGTCGGCGAAGGCATCGTTGCCGCTGACCGAGGCCGTCGCCCGCTACTGGTTCAAGCTGCTCGCCTACAAGGACGAGTACGAGGTCGCGCGTCTGTATACCGACACCGGCTTCAGGGAGAAGATCGACGCGCAGTTCGAAGCCGACGAGAAGAACGGTCCGATCCGCATCAAGTTCAACCTCGCGCCGCCGCTGTTCTCGAAGCGTGACGCGCAAGGTCATCTCGTCAAGCAGCAATACGGTCCCTGGATGATGAAGGCGTTCGGGCTGCTCGCGAAGATGAAGGGGCTGCGCGGCACGGCGTTCGACGTATTCGGCCGCACCGAGGAGCGGCGCGCGGAGCGTGCGCTGATCGTCGAGTACGAGGCGACGATCGCGATGATGCTGGCCAAGCTCGACGCGTCGAACATCGACGCGGCGATCGCGGTCGCGAGCCTGCCCGAGGACATCCGCGGCTTCGGCCATGTGAAGGAAGCCAACATGGCGAAGGCCGCGGCGAAGCGCGAGCGCCTGATCTCCGCGTTCAAGGCGCCGGTCAAGGAGATCGCGCGGGCGCGGGCCGCCTAGGGAAGCGCTGAACGCGACCCACGGGGACTGGTTGAGTGCCTCTCTAGGGTTCGGCCGGGATGGTGCCGTCCGTCTTCGCGGGCGCGCCGATCCGGTCGAGCGTCATCTCGATCGTGGTGCCGTTCGGTTCGGTGTACAGCACTTTTGCCGGATAGCCGCCGGCATCGCGTGCGATCCAGACGTCGATCGTGCGATCGTTGCTGCCGGGACGCGCCGTGCGTCGCAGGTGGATCGTCGCCAGCGGCCCGACCCCGGTCTCGAGCGACTCGTCTCCCTGGCT
>CAXTPX010000486.1:0-3406 GCA_964246005.1 uncultured Burkholderiaceae bacterium
ACCATGCTCTCGATCGCCGTGCCGAGCTTCTCGAGGTTGACCTTCTCGCCGTCGGACACCTGCTTCGTGATCAGTTCGAGCGTCGCATCGGTCGACTGATAGACGTCCTCCGCGCGTTCGATTTCGGCTTCGAGCGGCTTCAACTCGCCGTACAGCGTCGGGACGACCTCCGGCGGGATCAGGCCGGCGGTCTCGCGTTCGACCGCGACGCGGGTCGACGCCTGGTTGAACTGCCCGAAGCGGTCCTTCAACCGCTTCATCCATTCGAGCGCGTCGAAGCGCTTCGACGCAACCTGCAGGTCGGGCAGGTGCTCGTACGATCCCGGTGCCGAATGGGTCGGATCGATGACCACCGTGTCGCATTCCTTCTTCAGCGCGTCGATGTCCTGATCACCGGCGACGCGGAAGCCCTGGAGGGGAAACGATGTCTCTTCCCACGAGCGGTCGAGCTGCGCGACGAACATGCCGACGCGAACCTGGATGACCGGGATCTGGACGCTGTTGCGAAGCATGGCGATGGATGGGATCGGAGGTCGCCGGGGCGCACGCGTGGAGGGACTCGCTGCGGCGAGGCGTGTCGCGAATCGATGGTTTCGACCGCGAAAGGATTGTCGGCACGACCGGCCGAATCTTGATGAGCGCGCGGATCGCGCCGCCGCCTACCAGCCGAGGCGCTTGCAGATCGCCGACGTCGGGCCGGCCTGGTTCAGCGTGTAGAAGTGCAGGCTCGGCGCCCCACCCGCGAGCAGGCGCTCGCAGAGACTCGAGACCACGTCGAGCCCGAAAGCCCTGATGGAAGCGGTGTCGTCGCCGAACGAGGCGAGCTTCAGCCGGATCCATCGCGGGATCTCCGCGCCGCAGCCGTCCGAAAAGCGGGCGAGCTGCGTGTAGTTCGTGATCGGCATCACGCCGGGCACGATCGGGGCATCGATGCCGAGCTTTCCGGTCTCCTCGACGAAGCGGAAGTACGCGTCGGCGTTGTAGAAGTACTGCGTGATCGCGGAGTTCGCGCCGGCAGCGAACTTGTCGGCCAGATTGGTGAGGTCGGCGGCGGGCGACTTCGCCTGCGGATGCACCTCCGGATACGCCGCGACCTCGATGTGGAACCAGTCGCCGGTCTCGGTGCGGACGAACTCGACCAGGTCGCGGGCGAAGCGAAATTCGCCTCGCGCGAGCGCGCCGGTGCCCGACGGCAGGTCGCCCCGCAGCGCCACGAGTCGTCTTACGCCCAGGTCCCGATAGTGGCCGAGCGCCTCGCGCATCTCGCCGATCGACGCGCCGACGCACGACAGGTGCGGTGCGGCCGCGATCGCGTCGCGGTGCATCTCGGTGACGGCGGCGAGCGTGCCTTCGCGCGTGGTGCCGCCCGCCCCGAACGTGACCGAGTAGAACTCCGGCGAGAACGTCGCCAGTTCGCGACGCACGGCGCGCAACTTCTCCGTGCCTTCGTGCGTTCGCGGCGGGAAGAACTCGAAGCTGATGCTTTTTGCGACGGTCATTCCGGTCAGGTTATTTCGATGCCTCGAGCAGCAGGGCCGAGAGCAACCACGAGATCACGCTGAAGACGATCGAGCCGAACACGCCGGCCCAGAAGCCGCCGACGTGGAAGCCGTGAAGAAGGTCGCCGACGAACCAGAACAACAGGCCGTTGATGACGAAGATGAAGAGGCCGAGCGTGATCAGCGTGACCGGCAGCGTGAGGATCACGAGGATCGGCCGGACGATGGCGTTGATCAGGCCGAGCACGAGCGCGGCGACGAGCGCGGTCGTGAAGCTGTCGACCGAAATCGACGGGATCACGTACGGCACGGCCAGCAACGCGACGGCGTTGATCAGCCAGACGAGGATCAGGCGCATGAGGGTTGTCCGTAAGTCGTCGTCCCCGCGAACGCGGGGACCCAGCGGCTTGCTTCACGACACTGGGTTCCCGCTTCCGCGGGAACGACGGAGAGGTCAGTACCGGTAAGCATCCTTCTTGTACGGACCTTGCGCCTCGACGCCGATGTAGTTCGCCTGCTCCGGCGTGAGCTCGGTCAGCATCGCGCCGAGCTTGTCCAGGTGCAGGCGTGCGACCTTCTCGTCGAGATGCTTCGGCAACACGTACACGCCGACCGGATAGTCCTCGTTGCGCGACCACAGTTCGATCTGTGCGATCGTCTGGTTCGCGAACGACGAACTCATCACGAAGCTCGGATGGCCCGTGCCGCAGCCGAGGTTCACGAGCCGGCCCTTCGCGAGCAGGATGATCTTCTTGCCGTCGGCGAACGTGATGTGATCGACCTGCGGCTTGATCTCGTCCCACGCGTACTGCTCGAGCGACGCGACGTCGATCTCGTTGTCGAAGTGGCCGATGTTGCAGACGATGGCCTGGTCCTTCATCTTCGCCATGTGGTCGTGCGTGATGATGTGATAGTTGCCGGTCGCCGTCACGAAGATGTCGGCCTTGTCGGCCGCGTAGTCCATCGTCACGACGCGATAGCCTTCCATCGCGGCCTGCAGCGCGCAGATGGGATCGATCTCGGTGACCCACACCTGCGCCGACAGCGCGCGCAACGCCTGCGCACTGCCCTTGCCGACGTCGCCGTAGCCGCACACCAGCGCGACCTTGCCGGCGATCATCACGTCGGTGGCGCGCTTGATTGCATCGACCAGCGATTCGCGGCAGCCGTACAGGTTGTCGAACTTGGACTTCGTGACGGAATCGTTGACGTTGATCGCGGGGAACTTGAGCTCGCCCTTCTTGTGCATCTCGTAGAGTCGATGCACGCCGGTCGTGGTCTCTTCGGTCACGCCCTTCACGGCGGCCAGACGCTTCGAGTACCAGGTCGGATCGGTCGCGAGCTTCGCCTTGATCGACGCGAACAGTTCGGTCTCCTCTTCGCTGCCCGGCTTCGCGATCAGCGATGCGTCGTGCTCGACGCGCGCGCCGAGATGCAGCAGCAGCGTGGCGTCGCCGCCATCGTCGAGGATCATGTTGGAGTAACCACCGTCGGCCCATTCGAAGATGCGATGGGTGTAGTCCCAGTAGTCCGCGAGCGACTCGCCCTTGATCGCGAATACAGGCGTGCCCTTGCCCTGGAAGCCGTTCTGCGCGATCGCGGCAGCGGCATGGTCCTGCGTCGAGTAGATGTTGCACGAGGCCCAGCGCACTTCGGCGCCGAGCGCCTGCAGCGTCTCGATCAGCACCGCGGTCTGGATCGTCATGTGCAACGAGCCGGTGATGCGGGCGCCGGCCAGCGGCTGCGTCTTCGAGAACTCTTCGCGGATCGCCATCAGGCCGGGCATCTCGGTCTGGGCGATCAGCATTTCCTTGCGGCCCCAGGCGGCGAGCGACAGGTCGGCGACCTTGAAGTCGGCGAAGCCGGCCTGGGCGAAAGGCGATACGGCGACGGGAGTGGGTTTCAGC
>CAXTPX010000487.1:0-3397 GCA_964246005.1 uncultured Burkholderiaceae bacterium
CCAGACCTACCAATGCACGCCCTGGGGGAACCCCACCCGCACCGTATTCGGCTGGCAGAAGCCCTGCTACCTGCTCGGCGAAGGCTACGTGAAGACGTTCAAGGAGCTGATGGAAGGCACCGACTGGGATAAGTACGGCACCGGCAATTACGAGAAGTGCGCCGACTGCATGGTCCATTGCGGCTTCGAGGGTACGGCCGTCAAGGACACGCTCGCGCATCCGCTGCGGGCGATCGGCGTCGCGATGCGCGGGGTCAGGACGACCGGCGCGATGGCGAAGGAGATCTCGCGTTCAGGCGAGCGGCCCGCGAAGTACGTCTTCTCGGACCACGTCGAGCGGAAGCTCGTCGAGATCCGGGTAGCCAAGCCCAGCGCCAAGCGCTCGGTGAGCGCGGTCGAGACTGCGTAGAGCCCGCTGCGCATCGAGGCCGATGCGCAGCAACTGTTGCAACTGCAACGGATCGCGCGCCAGCGAACGCAGCACTGCGCCGATTGCGACGCCACCCCCCGGGTTCATCGCGACCAGTGCGGCGGGCGGCATCGAGCGGCCCGCGGGATCCGCGACGGCCCGCAGCACCACGAACGGAAGATCGTGACGAACTGCGAGGCGTGCCGCGATATGTGACTCCATGTCGACGATGCCCGCGCCGGTCGCGGTGTGCAGCGCCGCCTTGTCGACCGCGGCAGCGACGATCGAATCGCTGCCTGCGAGCGAGAGGCGATGGACTCCCGGCAGTCGGCGAGCCATCGCGTCGGACCACGCCTCATGGACCGGGTGGCGGCTCGAGCCGTCCACGACGCAATCTGCCACGACGATCGACCCCGGCCGCAATCCGTCGACCAGGGCACCTGCAACGCCGAAGCTGATCAAGCCGAGAACGCCCGCACGAATCTCGCGTTCGATCGCATCGGCGAGGAGGTCGGCGCGACCGCCACCCGCGACGGTCCGCACGCCCGGCCCTTGCGCGATGCGCGCCTCTGTGGCGAGGCCGCAGACCGCCAGGACCGCGCCGGCCGGCCGCGGCACTACAGCCCGAACGTGAGCGGCACCTGTTGCGACCGCGCCGCCTCGCAGAGACGGCGATAGCGCGCCATCGCCCACAGCGGGAAGAACTTGGGATAGCCGTGATAGCGCAGGTAGAACACGCGCGGGAACCCGGTGGCGGTGAAGTGGGCCTCGTCCCAGAAGCCGCCCGTGTCCTGCGTCGCGATCAGATAGGCGATGCCGCGCGCCACGGCCGCATGTTCGACCTCGTCCGCTGCGAGCAGTCCGAGGATCGCCCACGCCGTCTGCGACGCGGTGCTCTCGGCCGGACGATGGCCACCCGTCTCGAGGTCGTAGCTGCTCGTCTCCTCGCCCCAGCCACCGTCGGGGTTCTGGATCGACACGAGCCAATCGACCGCGCGTCGCGTCTCCTTCGACTCGACAGCGACGCCGGCGGCCTTGAACGCCGACAGGACCGACCAGGTGCCGTAGATGTAGTTCATCCCCCAGCGCCCGTACCAGCTGCCGTCGGGGCGCTGTTCGCGTCGCAGGAAGCGCAGACCGCGCTCCATCGCTTCGCGATCCCGTGGCCGCCCCATCTGGGCGAGCATGCCGACGCAGCGCGCCGTCACGTCGGACGTCGGGGGGTCGAGCAATGCGCCGTGGTCGGCGAACGGGATGTTGTTCAGGTACTCGCCGGTGTTGTCGGCATCGAACGCGCCCCAGCCACCGTTGCGGCTCTGCAGCCCCAGCACCCACTCGCTGCCGCGATCGATCGCCTCGTCGAACGCATCCGAGTGCTCGCCTTCGAGATGCGTCGCGCGATGCATCGCCAGCACCACGGCCGCGGTGTCGTCGAGGTCCGGGTAATGCGGGTTGTCGTACTGAAAGGCCCAGCCGCCCGGCCGCACGCCCGGCCGCTGGACGGCCCAGTCGCCGAACACGTCCAGGATCTGGCGCGATTTCAGCCAGTGCAGCCCGCGCAGCGCGCTGTCGTGCACCTTGCCGGGACCGACCTCGAGCAGCGCGTGCGCGACGAGCGCGGTGTCCCACACCGGCGACACGCACGGCTGGCAGTACGCTTCCTCGGTCTGCACGATCAGCAGTCGGTCGATCGCGTTGCGGGCCGTCACGTAGTCGGGATGGTCGCGGGCGTAGCCGAGTGCGTCGAACATCATCACCGTGTTCGCCATCGCCGGGAAGATCGCGCCGAGGCCCGAATCGCCGTTCAGGCGCTCGTGCACGAACGCGACCGCCTTGTCGATCGCGCGACGACGCAACGCGCGGGGAAAAGCGGGCTCGGCGATCCGCAGCATCGCGTCGACGGTCGCGAACATCCGGTACCAGACCTGCGACTGGTGCAACGCGCGCGTCGGCATCCCGACCTCGTCGGGCGGCGTGACGAAGAGTTCGTCGATGCGGATTTCGCGCGGGTTGCGCGCCACCGGCTTGAGCGCCTGCAGCACCAGCAGCGGGACGAGCACCGTCCGACCCCAGTAGGAGATGCGCGACAGGTGGATCGGGAAGCGCTTCGGCAGGAACATGATCTCGACCGGCGTCACCGGAACGGCTCCCCACGACAGCGCGCCGAACAGCGCGAGCAGGATGCGCGTGAACACGTTGGCCGACTCGGCGCCGCCGTTCGCGAGGATGGCCTCCCGCGCTTCGCGCATGTGCGTCGCCGACGGCGAGTCGCCGATCGCCTTCAGCGCGAAGTAGGCCTTGACGCTCGCGCTCATGTTGAACTCGCCGGCATGGTGCAGCGGCCAGCCGCCACCGGGCAGGCGCACGCGCCGGAGGTACGCGGCGATCCGTTTCTCCATGGCAGGCACCGGCTCGCCGAGGAAGTGCGTCAGCAGGACGTACTCGGCCGGGATCGTCGCATCGGCCTCGAGTTCGAAGACCCAGTGACCGTCGGTCTTCTGCTGCGCGAGCAGCGCATCGGTCGCACGATCGATGCTGTCGTCGATGTCCCGCGACGCCGTACCGATCGGCGTGGACGTCGGCGCATGCATCCAGTCGCCGCGCAGGACGGGTTCGATGGCCTCTTCGAGGCCGGCAGCGCCGAGTCCACCGACGACCACGTCGACTGGAGGTTCCAGCACACGATTCAGTTGTTGCATGCGTTCTGGTTCGTCATTCTCTTCTTGTTGGCGACCGGAGCTTACTCGTCGGCCGCCTCGATGTTCATCTCACATCCGGTCTCTTCACGCCACCCCCGCTGGCACGAGTCTGCATCGAGGGTCCGCTCCCGCGTTCACGTCACGGCACGCCGGGACTGTTCACCCGACCCTTCCACATGCCGCCCCTGCCCTGTCGATGCTGCCAGGCCGACTCGATCGTGAAGGCGAGATACGCCATCGTCATCACCGGCAGCGTGATCGCGAACCAGGCCGGCACGCGGTAGCGTCG
>CAXTPX010000488.1:0-3388 GCA_964246005.1 uncultured Burkholderiaceae bacterium
AGCACGAAGAACGTGTCCGAGTCCACGATGCAGAGGGTCGACGGCGAGATCCGTCGCATCATCGACGAGCAGTATCAGATGGCCAAGAAGATCATCATCGACAATCGCGAGAAGGTCGAAGCGATGACGAAGGCGCTGCTCGAGTGGGAGACCATCGACGCCGACCAGATCAACGACATCGTCGAAGGCAAGCCGCCCCGTCCGCCGAAGCCACCCAGCAGCTCGACGAACTCGCAGCCGCTGAGCACGACGTCGGGCACCGGTGCCCAGCCGAACGCGACTGCGCCCGCCTGATCGAGGTCTGGTGCCAGAGGTGGTCGTTCCATCGTGAAGAATCGCCCGGCTCGCCGGGCGATTTGCTTTCCACGACCCGGGATCATTCGCACATGAGCGTTGCCACGCTGCTGCGCTGCGGGCGTTTCACCCTCGACGTTTCGCGCCCGCGCGTGATGGGCATCGTCAATCTGACGCCCGATTCGTTCTCGGACGGCGGCCGCCACTCGCGGCTCGACGACGCGTTGCGGCTGGTCGACTCGATGATCGACGACGGCGCGGACCTGATCGACGTCGGGGCCGAGTCGACGCGGCCCGGCGCCGCACCGGTCCCTGCGGACGACGAGTGGGCGCGGCTCGCACCGTTTCTCGACGCGATGCGCGACGCACCGGTCCCGCTCTCGGTCGATACCCGCAAACCGTCGGTGATGCGGCGAGCGCTCGACGCGGGCGCGTCGTTGATCAACGACGTGGAGGGGTTCCCGACCGACGACGCGCGCGATGCGGTCGCGTCGTCCGCGTGCGGCCTTTGCGTGATGCACATGCAGGGCAAGCCGCGGACGATGCAGCAGGCGCCCTCGTATGTCGATGTCGTCGACGAGGTCGCGCGCTTCCTGCGCTCGCGTGCAGAAGCGTTGATCGATGCGGGCGTCTCGCCCGATCGCCTCCTCGTCGACCCGGGCTTCGGCTTCGGCAAGTCGTTCGAGCACAATCTCGCACTGCTGCGCGGGCTCGACGCGATCGTCGAGCTCGGCTGGCCGGTGCTGGTCGGGTTGTCGCGGAAGGGCACGATCGGCACGATCACCGGCCGGCCGGTCGACGAGCGCCTGCCCGGCAGCATCGCCGCGGCACTGGTGGCGATCGAACGGGGGGCCAGGGTGGTCCGCGTGCACGACGTCGCGGCAACCGTCGACGCGATCGAGGTGTGGTTCGCGACGCGCTGACGTCGAGGGGAGGCGCTCGCCGGACGGCGTGCTGGGCGGGCCCGTCGGGGCCGGCCCCCGCAAATGCCGGTGATAGCATCCGCCCTCTGAAATGGCGGGAGCTTCATCGATGAGCAGGAAGTATTTCGGGACCGACGGCGTGCGCGGGCGCGTGGGTGAATCGCCGATCACCGCCGACTTCATGTTGCGACTGGGGCGCGCCGCGGGCGAAGTGTTCAAGCGGCACGACACCGGCGCGAAGCCGACCGTGCTGATCGGCAAGGACACCCGGGTGTCGGGCTACATGATCGAAGCCGCACTCGAAGCGGGCTTCACGTCGGCGGGCGTCAACGTCCAGTTGACCGGGCCGATCCCGACCGCCGCGATCGCTTATCTCACGCGTGCACTGCGCCTGTCGGCCGGCGTCGTGATCAGCGCGTCGCACAACCCCTATTACGACAACGGCATCAAGTTCTTCTCGGCAGAGGGCGCGAAGTTGCCGGACTCGGTCGAGCTCGAGATCGAGTCGCTCCTCGAACAGACGCTGACCTGCGCCCAGTCCGAATCGATCGGCAGGGCGCGGCGCATCGACGACGCCGCGGGCCGCTACATCGAGTTCTGCAAGAGCACGTTCCCGAACGAGCTCAACCTGAAGGGCATGCGCATCGTCGTCGACTGCGCGAACGGCGCCGCCTACGAGATCGCGCCGCACGTGTTCCACGAACTCGGCGCCGAGGTGATCGCGATCGGCGCGTCGCCCGACGGCTTCAACATCAACGAGAAGGTCGGCGCGACGCATCCGAAGGCGCTGCAGGCAGCCGTCAAGACGCACCGCGCGGATCTCGGCATCGCGCTCGACGGAGACGCCGATCGGCTGTTGATGATCGACGCCGGTGGTCGCATCTACAACGGCGACGAGCTGCTGTTCGTGGTCGTGCGCGACGGCGTCGAGCAGGGCAAGCGCTCGGGCGTCGTCGGCACGCTCATGACGAACCTCGCGGTCGAGAACGCGCTCGGCGAGCTCGGCGTGTCGTTCGCGCGCGCGAAGGTCGGTGACCGCTACGTCCTCGAGATGATGGTCGAGAAGGGCTGGGTATGGGGCGGCGAGAGCTCCGGTCATCTGCTGTGCCTCGACAAGCACACGACCGGCGACGGCATCGTCAGCGCGTTGCAGGTGCTGTCGGCGTTGCGCCGCGGCGGCCGTACGCTCGCGGAACTGACCAGCGCCGTGCGCCTGTATCCGCAGACGATGATCAACGTGAAGATCGGCAAGGGCTTCGACTGGGAGCGCCATGCACCGTTGATCGCCGCGCGGAAGTCGGTCACGGCCGACCTCGGTCACAGCGGTCGCATCCTGATCCGCCCGTCGGGGACCGAGCCGCTGTTGCGCGTGATGGTGGAAGCCGAGTCGGAGTCGGTCGCGACAGTCGCCGCGAAGCGCCTCGTCGCCAGTCTCGATACGCACTGATCGGGCGCCGATCCGGCGTGTGAGCCGGACAAGACGATGTCATGACACTGTCATCGGGCCTGCCTATCGTCCCGCCGGTTCGACTCTCGCATTTCTCAAGGATCCCCAATGAATTCCGTTTCGAAGGCAGCCTTCGCTGCCGTGTTCGCTGCTGCGCTGACCGCAGGGGCGACAACCGGGAGCGCGCAAGCCGCGGACCTCACCGGCGCCGGCTCCAGCTTCGTCGCGCCGGTCATGTCCAAGTGGGCCGATGCCTACAACAAGGCGACCGGCAACAAGATCAACTATCAATCGATCGGTTCGTCCGGCGGGATGAAGCAGATCGAGGCCAAGACCGTCGACTTCGGCGCGTCGGACGCGCCGTTCAAGCCCGAGGAACTCGATGCGAAGGGACTCGTGCAGTTCCCGGTCATCATCGGCGGCATCGTGCCGGTGTTCAACGTGCCGGGCATCGAAGCCGGCAAGCTGCGCCTGAACGGCCAGGTCCTCGGCGACATCTTCCTCGGCAAGATCACGAAGTGGAACGACCCGGCGATCACGGCGTTGAACCCGTCGCAGAAGCTGCCGGAGACGGCGATCGCGGTGGTCCATCGCTCCGACGGCTCGGGCACGTCGTTCAACTTCACGAACTACCTGTCGAAGGTCAACGCGGACTGGAGGGCCAAGGTCGGCGAGGGCAGTGCGCCGAACTGGCCGGTCGGCACCGGCGGCAAGGGCAACGAGG
>CAXTPX010000489.1:0-3386 GCA_964246005.1 uncultured Burkholderiaceae bacterium
TGCGGAAGTGATCGCCGAAGCGGGCACCCATGCCGGCGGCCATGGCGCCGAAGCTCTCCTGCACGCGTGCCGCGCCGGCCTCCATCAATGCGATGAACGGCTTGCCGTGCTTGAGAGCCGCCTGCCGCACGCGGGCGATCTTGATCTCGCCGACCCGACCGCGTGTGCCGCCGAGCACCGTGAAGTCGTCGGCGGCCACGTAGACGACGCGCCCGTCGATCGTGCCGTGCCCGACGACGATGCCGTCGGCCGGCGTGCGCAATCGCAGGCCTTCGTGCGCGCTGTGACCGAGCACGCCCATCTCCACGAAGCTGCCGCTATCCAGGAGCAGGTCCACGCGCTCTCGCGCGGTGAGCTTCCCCTGGGCGCGCAGCCTGTCGATCGCGGCCGGTGTCGCCGCGGCCCGGATCCCGGCACGCCGCTCGTTCAGTTCATCGATACGGCGAGGATCCATCGCAGCCTTCCAGCGGGGGAGCAGAGATGCGGATCAACGTGAGAACAGCGCGACCCGCAGTCCACAATTCCATATGTTGATCATCGCGTCGATTATATGACTTCGGACGCCTCGCGGAAGCATACGAGCGATTCTGCATTGACATCTCGCCGTCCATCCAATACGGTCCCGCTCAACAGCGCCAGGTCAAGAATAATAGTCCACCTGTTGGACGTACGGAGACAGCATGGAACCAGCATGCAGCGGACCTGCCTGCAGCGGACGCGCGCGACCGACCGCGTGGCACGGACGCCTTCAGGCAGCGATGTGCGGCCTGGTCGCGCTGCTGGTCCTCACGATTACCGCGAAGGCCGCGACCTACGTCCCCACGCGCGGCAAGGACACGCTCGTGGTCGCCCTGGAGAAATCCGTCAGCAATCTCGATGCGCAGGTGACGTCGACCGGCGACTCGCTGCTGTATGCCTGGCAGGTCTACGACACGCTGTACGGCTTCGACGCGGCCGGCCAGCTCGTGCCGCGCATGGCCAGCGGCGTCGCGATCTCGCCCGACGGACTCGACTACACCTTCACCCTGCGCCGAGGCATCACGTTCCAGAACGGCGATCCCCTCACGGTCGAGGACGTGAAGTTCTCGATGGAGCGCATCCTCGATCCGGCGGTGAAGAGCACGCGTCGCGTGTACTTCGCTCCCGTCGTGAAGGGCATCGATACGGCCGGCGACAACGTGACGATCCACCTGAGCCGGCAGGACGGCGCTTTCCTCAACAAGGTGGCCGGCTTTCTCTTCATCGTTCCGAAGGACTACACGACCCGCCTGGCGACGCCCGAGGCGTTCGCGGCGGCGCCGATCGGCAGCGGACCTTTCCGCGTCAGGGAGTTCAAGGTCGGGCAGTCGCTGGAGCTCGAACGCTACGAAGGTTACTGGGGGAGGCTGATCGGCGAGCGCCCGAGCCTGAAGGCCATCGTGCTCCGCTTCGTACCGGAGCCGGCTGCGCGCGTCAATGCGTTGCTTTCCGGGGAAGTCGACCTCGCGGCGGTCGTGCCGCTGCAGGACACCGCACGCCTGCAGGCCGACCCGGGACTCGATGTCGTCATCAATCCGAATGGCGGGCCGCTGCATATCCGCCTTTACTCCAACGTGGCCGGACAGCCGCTCGCCAGGCGCGAAGTCCGCCAGGCGCTGATCGCCGCGATCGACTGCGACGCCATCATCCAGGGCGTGTTGCACGGACAAGGCAGCCGGATGGGCTCGTTCATCTCGAAGTACTACCCCTATGGCGGCGACGACCTGCAGCCCGTCGCCTACGACCCGGCGAAGGCGAAGGCCCTGCTCGCGAAGGCGGGCTATCCGGGCGGCCTCAACCTGCGGCTGTACGGCGGCACGGACCAGCCGAAGGAACTGGCCGAGGCCGTGGCCGCCTTCTGGTCGCAGATCGGCGTGAAGACCGACATCGTGCGGCTGGACTACTCGGCCTTCATCCGCCTGAACAATACCCACAAGGCGGGGCCGGCCACGGTGACCGTCTTCTCGAACGTGATCTATGACCCGATCCATCCGATCGTCGGCACGTTCTCGAAGGACGGGACCTGGAGCGACTACGAAAATCCCGAAGTCGATGCGTTGATCGCGGAGCTCGACCGCACGCGCGGCGAGAAGGGACGCGGTGTCCTGTTCCATCGCATCGGCAAGGTCCTGTACGACGACGCGGCGTCGATCAACATTTCCGAGCACGTCTACGTCTACGCGAAGAAGAAGGGGCTCGACTGGCGTGCCCAGCGCGGGTCGGGCTTCCTCAACTTCCGCACCACTAGCTGGCGATGAGCATGAGGCCGGACGGCATGAACTCACAACGAAGGGTTCGTTCTCCGAACGCATGCCGGCTGCTAGTGTCCCGGCGCGAAAGCGCCCGCGGCCTGTCGCCTTCCCCTTCGATTCCGAGAACTTCGACGATGAACCGCAAACCTCTGCTGTCCCGCGTGCTGCGCCTCCTGGCCTTCGCGACCATCACCATCGCGACGCCGGTCTCCGCCGCGAGCCTGACCACACCGGCCATCGACCGGGACACCCTCGTCGTCGCGCTCGACAAGGAGATCCAGAGCCTGGATGCGCAGGTCACCGCTTCGGGCGATTCCCAGCGCTACGCGATGCAGATCTACGACACGCTCTACGGCTTCGACGCGAAGGGCAACGTCGTGGCGCGGATGGCCGAAGGGTACAAGCAGAGCGACGACAAGCTGACCTACACCTTCAAGCTCAGGAAGGGCATCAGGTTCCACAACGGCGACGCGTTCACGGCCGAGGACGTCAAGTACTCGATCGAACGCATCATCGACCCGGCGTCGAAGAGCACGCGCCGGCCCTACTTCGCACCGTTCATCGACAGTGTCCAGACCCCCGACCCGCAGACGGTGGTCATCAAGCTGACGCAGCCCGACGGCGTGTTCATGAACAAGATCGCGGGCTTCCTCTTCATCGTCGGGAAGAACTACACGTCGAAGCTCGCGTCGCCGGAAGCGTTCGCCGCAGCGCCGATCGGAACCGGACCGTATCGCGTGAAGGAAAACAAGATCGGCCAGTACCTCGAGATGGAACGCTTCGACGGGTACTACGGCGACAAGCCGCAGATCAGGACGCTGATCTACAAGTACATCCCGGAAGGCAGCAGCCGCGTCAACGCCATCCTGTCCGGCGAAGTCGACATCGCCGCGCTCATCCCGCTGCCCGACGTCGAACGCCTGAAGAAGGAAGCGTCCCTCGCGATCATCACGAATCCGGTGTCGTCCCCGATGCACGTGAGGCTGTACTCGAATGTCCCCGGAGAACCGCTCGCGAAGAAGGAAGTGCGCCAGGCGCTCAACTACGCGATCGATACGAACGCGATCATCAAGGGAGTCTTCCACGGCGTCGGGGCGCCGATGGGGACGTTCATCT
>CAXTPX010000490.1:0-3373 GCA_964246005.1 uncultured Burkholderiaceae bacterium
ACGTTCATGAACGTGCTCGACACGTCGATCGCGAACGTGTCGCTGTCGTCGATCGCGGGTGACCTCGGCGTGTCGAGTTCGCAGGCCACCTGGGTGATCACCTCGTTCGCGGTCGCCAATGCCATCGCCCTGCCGCTGACGGGCTGGCTCACGCAGCGCTTCGGTGCGGTCAGGCTGTTCACCCTCTCGATCCTGCTCTTCGTGATGTCGTCGTGGATGTGCGGGCTCGCCACGTCGCTGCCGATGCTGATCGCGTTCCGCGTGCTGCAGGGCTTCGTCGCCGGGCCGATGATCCCGCTGTCGCAGGCGCTGCTGCTGTCGAGCTATCCGAAGGCGCAGGCCGGGATGGCGCTCGCGGTGTGGTCGGTGACGACGCTGGTCGCGCCGGTGATGGGTCCGATGCTGGGCGGCTGGATCACCGACAACATCTCGTGGCCGTGGATCTTCTACATCAACATTCCGGTGGGCTTCCTCGCCGCGTACGCGACGTGGATGATCTTCCGGGATCGCGAGACGCCGACGCGCACGCTGCCGATCGACGGCGTCGGCCTCGGGCTGCTGGTGTTGTGGGTCGGTTCGTTGCAGATCATGCTCGACAAGGGCAAGGAGCTCGACTGGTTCCACTCGGGCTTCATCGTGGCGCTCGCGGCCACTGCGGCGATCGCGTTCGCGTGCTTCCTCGTGTGGGAGCTGGTCGACAACGATCATCCGGTCGTCGACCTGCGGCTCTTCAAGATCCGCAACTTCTGGACCGGTGCGCTGACGCTCGCGCTCGGCTACGGCGTATTCTTCGGCAACGTCGTGCTGATGCCGCTGTGGCTGCAGCAGTACATGGGCTACACGGCGACCGACGCGGGACTGCTGACGGCCCCCGTCGGGATCTTCGCGATCCTGTTGTCGCCGTTGGTCGGCAAGTACATCGGCCGCACCGACCCGCGCCTCTTCGCGACCGCGGCCTTCGCGATCTTCGGCGCGGCGCTTTTCTGGCGCACGACCTACAACACCCAGGCGAACTTCGCCTATCTGGTGCGACCGGTCATCCTGCAGGGCGCGGCGATGGCGTTCTTCTTCGTCCCGCTCGTGACGCTGACGCTGTCGGGGCTGCCGGCGGAGCGTATTCCGGCGGCTTCGGGACTGTCGAACTTCGCGCGCATCACGGCCGGCGCGTTCGGCACCTCGATCGCGACGACGCTGTGGGAGGACCGCTCGATCCTCCATCACGCGCAACTGGTCGAATCGATCAACAGCGGAAGCGGCACGGCGACGCAGTACCTGCAGGGGCTGCAGGCGAGCGGCATGTCGAGCGCGCAAACGCTGGCGTCGCTCAACCGGACCATCGACGTCCAGGCGTACATGCTCGGCGCCAACGACATCTTCTACGCTTCGTCCCTGCTGTTCATCGCGCTGATCGGGGTCGTGTGGCTGGCGCGTCCGGTCAAAGGCGGCGAGGGGGCGAGCGAGGCGGCGGCAGGCGCGCACTGACCGCAACCGAGCCCCTCCGTCGTTCGATGCACGCTCCGGTTGCATCGCTCGCCCCGATCTGGACTCAGGAAGACGCGGCGCTCGTCGAAGGTGCGTAATTTGCCTTGTTTTGCCAGTCGCTGGTGGCACAGCTCTTGCGATTGGTTCGACTCGCCGATTTCGGGAGTCGAACAGCATGCTCAAGGCAGTTTCCGCCCACGCCGCCAGAACGGGCGTTGCCCTTATCGCACTCGGTTCATTCGCTTCCGAGACCTGGTCCCAGACCACCACGGCACCGATGTCCGCTTCGGAAACGTCCGCGCCGCCCGCACCGCCGCCAGCAGCCCCCGGCCTCGCCATCACGCCAGACCTCACGCTGACCGGCAATGCGGGTCTGTTCTCGGACTACCGTTTCCGCGGCTTCACGCAGACCGGCTACAAGCCCGCCTTCCAGGGCGGACTCGATCTGTCGCATTCGAGCGGTCTGTACATCGGCAACTGGAACTCGAACGTGGAGCAGGGCCTGTATCGCGGCGCCTCGCTCGAGATGGATTTCTACGGCGGCTACAAGTACACCTTCCTCGAGGACTACACGCTCGACGTTGGTTACTACTATTACTACTACCCGACCAAGCGCTCCGCCGGCAGCAACAGCTACGCCGGCTACAACCGCCAGGCGCGCGAAGGCGAGGCCTACATCGGGTTGAGCTGGAAGACCCTGTCCGCGAAATTCTGGTACGCGACGACCAACTACTTCGGGCTCGGTGATCCGTTTCTCGGCAGCAGGGAGATCGACACCAACGGATCGAGCTACCTGGAGCTGAACGGCACGTACGACCTGGGCGACGGCTGGGGACTGGCCGGCCACTACGGTCTGCAGTCGGTCCGCAACCACGGCCAGTTCGCCGACGTCAATGGCAATCCGCTCTCGAAGAACGTCAGCGACTACAAGTTCGGCGTGACGAAGGACTTCTCCGGCTGGGTGGTCGCGCTGTCGGTCGTCGGAACGTCGAAGAAGGCGTACTTCGGCACGGCGACGTCGTTCGAAGCGGGCGGTAAGGTCCGTCCGCTGGCCTCGGTGTCGAAGACCTTCTGATCGGCACCACGACCGATTCAACCCATTGAAGCGCATCGACCAGCCCGGCCGACGCTGCAACTCAGGACAGAGGACTGCATGAAATTGATTTCGGCAATCATCAAGCCATTCAAGCTCGATGAGGTGCGAGAGGCACTCTCGGCGATCGGCGTGCAGGGCATCACGGTGACCGAGGTCAAGGGCTTCGGTCGCCAAAAGGGGCACACCGAGCTGTATCGAGGCGCCGAGTACGTCGTCGACTTCCTGCCGAAGGTCAAGATCGAGGCCGCCGTCTCGGAAGAACTCGTCGAACGTTCGATCGAGGCGATCGAGAACTCGGCCCGCACCGGAAAGATCGGCGACGGCAAGGTGTTCGTCTACGACCTCGAACAGGTCGTCCGCATCCGCACGGGCGAAACGGGCAAGGACGCGCTGTAGCCGGCAACGACGAGTACGCAGCCATCGGCGATTCGCCGGTCGGCAGCGCTGCAACGCATTCAATGGATTCAAGGGGAAGGTCGATGAAGAAGAAATTGCTGACGACGCTCGCGTGGCTGGTGCTCGCCTGCACCGGCATGTCCACTGCCATGTCGGCCTGGGCGAGCGACGCGGCGCCTGCGCACGAGGTGAGCGCGTCCGCACCGGTGCTGCTGGCCCAGGCGCCGGTCACCACCGACAACCCGGGCACGACGCCGGTCGCGCCGGCCGGCGTCGCGCTCGCACCGGCTGCAGCTCCCGCCGCCGCCGAGCCGGCTGCGCCGGTGCCGAACAAGGGCGACACCGCGTGGATGATCGTCGCGACGGCGTTCGTCATCCTGATGACGATTCCGGGGCTCG
>CAXTPX010000491.1:0-3369 GCA_964246005.1 uncultured Burkholderiaceae bacterium
GATCGCGCTCGAGCTGGTAGACGTCGCCTGCGATCGGCCGCCGGGTGCGCAGCACTGCATCGATCGTCGCGTTGTCGGCGTCGTCGAGCGCGATCGCGCCGATGCGTCGATGCGCGGCGAGGTGCGACGTGTTCGTCGCACCGACGATCGCCGCGGCTACATTGGCGCGATCGAGCACGACGCGGGTCGCGACGCTCGCGACGTCGCAGTCGTGCCGGTCGGCGACGACGCGGAGCGACTTCAGCAACGCTTGATACAGGTCCCACCCGCCGAAGTCGTCGATAATGAGCTTGTACTTGATCAGCGAACGGTTGGTCAGTCGCACCGGTTCGGGCTTCCCGACCCAGCGGTCCGACAGGAAGCCACCGGCGACCGAACCGTAGCAAAGGAACGCGATGTCGCGCTGCCGGCACAGGTCTAGCATCGGGCCCGCCGGCCGCTCGTCGAGCAGCGAATACTGAAGCTGGTGTGCGATCACCGGGACGCCCGCATCGAGCAGCTCACGCAAATGCGGTGTGTCGTAGTTGGTCACCGCGATGTCGGCGATCTTGCCGCGTTCCTTCAGGCGCGCCAGCGTCAGGGCTGCCTCGACGTGGCCGGGCGCATCAAAGTCCCACCAGTGGAACTGCACGAGATCGAGACGCTCGAGCCCAAGGCGGAACAGCGATCGGTCGATCGTGCGTTCGATCGCGTTCGCATCGAGCGTCACGAGGTCGGACAGATTGGGCACGAACTTCGTGTGCACCCGGACCTGAGCGGCCTGAGCCGGATGTCGGCGGCGGAACTCGCCGATCATCGTCTCCACGTTGGTGTAGATGTCGGCGCAGTCGAAGGTCGTGATGCCGCTGTCGACGAAGGTCGCCATGTCCTCGATGGCCTGTTCGCGGTCGATCGGGCCATGGTCACCGGCGAGGTGCCATCCGCCCTTCACGAGTCGCGAAATCTCGACGCCGCCGGGCAGACGTACTGTCGGGACGACAGCATCCTCCACGGTGGATGAAGTGGACGACACGACGTCGACGAGGGGCACGGCCGTGGTCTCCGCGTGGTCGAAGGTCCGCTTGCCGATGCGCGTGATGCGCAGGCGCGACGGACAGTTCGGATCGGGACAGGAGACTTCGCCGTCGCTGCTCATCTAGTCGGCGGGCGACGTGGCCCGCTGCTTGGCCGCGAGCAACGGCAGCACGGCGGCGATCGAGTAGATCGAGAAGCCCTGTCCGGGCGGCAGGTACATCATCTCGCCACGCAGTTCGAACCAATCGCCCGGCCTGCCGCCGCACCACAGCTTCGCGCCCGCGGGCGCGACCAGTTCGACGCGCAGGTCGAAGAGCTCGAAGCGGCTGGTCGACGACGCGGCCTCGGGCGACAGCGCCGGCTTGCTCACGCAGCGGCCTCCGCGCGCATCAGCTGCGTCGCGATACGGTCGATGGCGACGACTCCGTCACCGTACTCGATCACGACACCGTAGCGGTCGCGGGCAGCGTCGATCGACACGTAGCCTTCGCGGACGTCTTCGAGCACCTCGTCGGGGTCCCGGCCGAACGCCGGTCCGTAGCCCGCTCCGCCGCCGGTACGACACTCGACGACGTCGCCGGCCGCGACCTGCGCACGATGGGTGCCAACGCGGCGTTCGCGAGCACTGTCCGCAAAAAGCCGTACCTGGTTGGGCTCGGACTCGTCGCCGCCATCGAGCGACCACGGCCGCGTCAGCGTCTTCTTCGTCACGGAAAGGAACTCGCCGGGCGTGCGGAAGCGGATGCGCCGCACGAGGCCGAGGCCGCCACGTTGGCGGCCTGCGCCGCCGCTGTCGGGCACCAGTTCGAACGCCTCGATGAACATGCCGGTCTTCATCTCCATCACCTCGATCGGCGTGTTGCGGACCAGGCTGCCGGAGATGTGATTGGTTGCGTTGACGCCATCGTGGTCGAGCGTTGCGCCCCAGCCGATCGCATCGTTGTTGCTGACCGCGTACAGCTGTCCGGCCGCATCGTGCCCGACCATCATGAAGCCCATTACGTCGCCGCCGGACGATGCTGCGAGGCGTTCCGGCATGCCCTGCGCGAGCGCCTTGTAGATCAGTTCGAGCGCGAGGTGCGAGGTCCACAGCGTGAACGTCGCCGCCGGATACACCGCATGGAATAGGTTTCCCGGCGGAGCCACGACTTCGAGCGGCTTGAAGTGCCCCGCGTTCGACGGCAGGTCCGGCGTGGTCAGCGACTTCAGCACCAGCTTGCACACCGTCTGCGTCAGCCCGAACGGCATGTTGATCGGGCCGCGCACGGCCGGCGACGACGCGGAGAAGTCGCAGTGCATGCCGGCGTCGTCGATCGTGACAGTGACCGCGATCGGCACCGGCGCGTCGCTGACCCCGTCGTCGTCGACCAGGTCGCTCGCGCTCCATGTTCCGCGCGGGAGCTTCGCGAGTTCGCGCCGCGCAACCGCTTCGCCATGCGTCAAGATCTGCGCGATGCCGCGTTCAAAGGTTCCGACGCCGAACTTGGTGTACAGCGCCATCAACCGCTTCTCGCCGGTGCGTGTGGCCGCGACCTGTGCTTCGAGGTCGCCGATGACGAGGTCCGGCATACGCGAGTTGAAGCGGATCAACTCGAAGATCTCGCGGTCCGGCATGCCGCGCTTGTAGACTTTCAGGCACGGCATGATCAGTCCTTCCTGATGCATGTCGGTTGAATCGAGCACGTAGCCCGGATCCTTGGCGCCGAGGTCCATCCAATGCGCGCGGATGCAGGTGAACGCGAAGGGTCGCGCATCATCGCCGTCTCCTTCCGCGAACACCGGCGCGAACAGCGTCACGTCCATCGCATGTGCCGAATTCCAATACGGATAATTCATCAGCACGATGTCGCCTCGATGGAGGTTCTCGATGCCGACGTATTCGACACCCTTGCGGATCGCGAAGTCGTTGGCACCGAGGAACAGCGCGAGGCTGCGGGCATCGGCGATCAGGTCGAGCTTCGCGTCGTAGATCGAGATGCCGAAGTCGAGCACCTCGTAGATCACCGGGTTGAACGCGGTGCGGATCAAAGTGCGGCGCATCTCCTCGGCGGCCGACGCGAGGTAGCTGCGGATCACTTCGGTCGCGGCTGCGGCGAGTTTCAATCGAGGTCCTTCATCGAGCGGTCTTGACTATCAGGTAGCCGTGTGGGTCGACTTCGACCGACTGGTCCGAATGGATCACGGTCGTCGACGTGCCCTCGTCGACGATCGCCGGGCCGTCGAAGCGATGGCCCGGCGCCAGTCGCGCGCGGCTGTAGACCGGGAACGATTTCATCTGTCGGTCGGCGAAGCAATAGGCGTCGCGGGTTGCGACAAGCGCATCGCAGAGCCGGTCTGCCGCGCGCGGAAGCTGCT
>CAXTPX010000492.1:0-3365 GCA_964246005.1 uncultured Burkholderiaceae bacterium
CGTATTGCAGATTGGTCGATACGTCTGCCGAGGCACTCGTCACAGCGGGACTGCCCATCTGATTCTCCACACGGTTTCACGAACCGCCATTGCATCGAGCGGTGTCACGGGTTGGCTTCACGGGTTGCTGTCATCTTACGACGCTCCTCACGATCACGATGAGGACCACGACGAAGATCGCGGCGCCGATGACGCCCGCGACGATTACGTGGACCGGATTCAACTCCGCCGCATCGCGCTCGTAGTCGCTCTGCTTGCGGACACCGAAGAACGACCACAGCACGGCCTTCATCGTCTGCAGGAACGTCGCCTTGCGACGGACCCCGGTCCGATCGTCATCGTTCATCGCCGCGGCCTCGTCGACCTAGCCCCGCGGCGCTCCGGGCGCCGCGGCCGCCGGCGGCCCGCCCACCTCGAAGAACGTGTACGACAGCGTGATCGTGTCGACGCTCTTCGGGATCTTCGGATCGATGACGAACACGACCGGGAACTGCTTCGCTTCGTTCGGCGCGAGCGCCTGCTGCTTGAAACAGAAGCACTCGACCTTGCGGAAGTACTGCATCGCGACCGCCGGCACGTAACTCGGGATCGCCTGCGCCTGCATCGCGCGATTCTGTTGATTGGCGATCTCGTAGACGACCGTCGTCAGCTCGCCCGGATGGACCTTCATCGAACCGGTCACCGGCTTGAAGCGCCACGGACCGCGGGCGTTGCTGTCGAACTCGACCGTGATCGTGCGCGCCGTGTCGACCTGCGTGCTCTTCGCGAATGCAGCCGCACCGGTGTCGGTCTGCGTCAGGTCGTTGACGCCGGTGATCTCGCAGATCTTGCGGTACAGCGGCACCAGTGCGTAACCGAAGCCGAACATCAACGCGGTGACGACGACCAGCTTGCCCAGCATCGCGACGTTCAACCGGCGTCGCAACGCTTCCAGCCGGGACTCCGTACGCACGTCATCGCTCATCGATCATCCGTCAGTGCTGCAACGTGTACTTGACGATGATGCCGACGAAGAACACGAGGGCGATGGTCGCGAGGATGAAGCCGGTGCGACGATTACGCGCCCGCATCTCCGTCGCCCGCGAGTCCATGCCGTGCTGCTGCTCGTCGATCATCAACGCACCAGCGGCGGCGTCTCGAACGTGTGGAACGGCGCGGGGCTCGGCACCGTCCACTCGAGACCCTCGGCGCCTTCCCACGGATTGTCGGCAGCCTTCGGTCCACCCTTGATGCAGGGAAGCACTACGGCGAAGAGGAAGTACACCTGCGACAGTCCGAACCAGAACGCGCCGACCGTGGCGATCTGGTGGAAGTCGGTGAACTGCATCGGATAGTCCGCATAGCGACGCGGCATGCCGGCGAGCCCGAGGAAGTGCATCGGGAAGAACGTCACGTTGAACGAGATCAGCGAGCTCCAGAAGTGGATCTTGCCGCGCGTCTCGTTGTACATGTGGCCGGTCCACTTCGGCGACCAGTAATAGAACCCCGAGAAGATCGCGAAGAGGGAACCCGCGACCAGCACATAGTGGAAGTGGGCAACGACGTAATAGGTGTCCTGCAACTGGATGTCGATCGGCGAGATCGCGAGGATGAGGCCGGTGAAGCCGCCGAACGTGAACACGAACAGGAAGCCGATCGCGAACAGCATCGGGGTCTCGAATGTCATCGAACCCTTCCACATCGTCGCGATCCAGTTGAAGACCTTCACACCGGTGGGCACCGCGATCAGCATCGTCGCGTACATGAAGAACAGTTGCCCGGTCACCGGCATGCCGGTCGTGAACATGTGGTGCGCCCATACGATGAACGACAGGATCGCGATCGACGACGTCGCATAGACCATCGACGCGTAGCCGAACAGCGGCTTGCGGGCGAATGCCGGAATCACCTGCGACACGATCCCGAACGCCGGCAGGATCATGATGTACACCTCGGGATGCCCGAAGAACCAGAAGATGTGCTGATACATCACCGGGTCGCCGCCGCCGGCCGCGTTGAAGAACGACGTGCCGAAGTGCCGGTCGGTCAGGATCATCGTGATCGCGCCCGCGAGCACCGGCATGACGGCGATCAGCAGGTAGGCGGTGATCAGCCAGGTCCACACGAACATCGGCATCTTCATCAACGTCAGTCCGGGCGCCCGCATGTTGAGGATCGTCACGATGATGTTGATCGACCCCATGATCGACGACGCGCCCATGATGTGGACCGCGAAGATCGCGAGGTCCATCCCCGGACCCATCTGGATCGACAGCGGCGCATAGAGCGTCCAGCCCGCCGCCGTGGCCCCGCCCGGCACGAAGAAGGAAAGGGTCAGCAGGATCGCCGCCGGCGGCAGCAGCCAGAAGCTGAAGTTGTTCATCCGGGCGAACGCCATGTCGGGCGCGCCGATCATCAACGGGATCTGCCAGTTCGCGAAGCCGACGAACGCCGGCATGATCGCGCCGAAGACCATGATGAGACCGTGCATCGTCGTGAACTGATTGAACAGTTCCGGATTGACGATCTGCAGGCCCGGCTGGAACAACTCCGCACGCAGCAGCAGCGCGAGAACGCCGCCTTCCATCAGCATCGTGAACGAGAAGAACAGGTACAGCGTCCCGATGTCCTTGTGGTTGGTCGCGAGCAGCCAGCGACGCCATCCGGTCGGATGGTCGTGCGAGTGATCGTGATCGTGCGCGTCGTGCGCGTGGCCGTGCAGGGGATCGATGGCGGTGCTGCTCATGGTGCTCTCCAGGCGTCCCGGTTCGAGACGCAGGTTCTGTTCGAGGCGACGTGAATCAGGACTTCTTGCGGTCGACCGTCACGTCGGAAGGCTGGACCACCGGGTCCGCGCCCTTGCCGGCGTTGCTCCAGCCGTTGCGGGTATAGCTGATGACCGACGCGATCTCGACGTCGGTCAACTGGTTCCATGCAGGCATCTTGCCGTTGTTCTGCCCGTGCAGCAGCACGCCGATCTGCACGTCCTTCGGGCCGAGGACCTTCGCGTCGCCGACCAGGGCCGGCGCGCCGACCGCCACGTTGCCGGTGCCGGCGGCCTGATGACACACCGCGCAGTTGGCATTGAAGACCTTCTCGCCACGCGACGTCAGCTCGGCCACCGTGAACGTCTTGGTCGGGTCGTCCTGCAGCGCGGACCTCGCCGCCTTCTGCTCGCCGGCCCACTGCGTGTAGTCCTGGGCCGAGACCACCTTGGCGTTGCTCGGCATGTACGCGTGCTCCGCGCCGCACAACTCCTGGCACTGGCCGCGGTAGACGCCGATCTTCTCGGCCTTGAACCACGTGTCGCGCACGAAGCCCGGAATGGCGTCCTGCTTGATGCCGAACTGCGGGACGGCGAACGCGTGGATCACGTCGTTGGCCGT
>CAXTPX010000493.1:0-3358 GCA_964246005.1 uncultured Burkholderiaceae bacterium
CACGAGGCGCTGGTTGCAGGTCCGCGCTCGCTCGGCTTCGTGTTCGGGCTCCTGCGATGCAGCGGCGATCAGGTCCGCGATGATCGACGCGCCGAGCGCGCGCGCCAGCGACGATTTCGGACCATCGGTCGGCCGCGCCGCCGCACCATCGGCGCGGTCCGCCGGGCCGTCGCCGGCAGCGCGCTGATCCTGCCGGCCGCGTGTTATTCGCTGCGCGACGCGGCGATCGTCGACCGCGCGATACAGGCGCTCGACGTCCCAGGTCGCCAGCGCCTCGTCGACGCCGACCCGCAGCCCGAGCGCGTGTTCGAGCAGCCGGTCGAGCCGCACCGACCCGGCCGGCAGCTTCAACCAGCCGAGATGATCGAGCGTGCTGTTGACGATCGCGTCGGCGCAGATGTTGAAGAGGCGCAGGTCGACGTCGCCGACGAGGCGCTGCAGGTCGAGATGGCGCTGCACGTGGCGCAGCCCGATGTGCAGCACCTGGTGCGCGACGAGGCCGGTCTGCACGTCGAGATCGAAGCGCTCGAACGCAGGGCCATACGACACCGTCGACCCGTCGCTCGCGATCGGCGCGGCGTCGCGACCGTCGACGTCCCGATGCCGCACCCACAGCGCGAGCCCGCCGGTCGATGGCGCGAACTCGACCATGCGCTGGATCGCGCGCGTGCCGCGATGGCTTGCCGACGTCTCAACCACGATCGTCGCGACGTTGCTTCGCGTAGCGGCGATAGGCCGGGCTGTCGAGCACGGCGACCTCGAGCCCGCGTTCGATCGCCTTCTGGAGCAGCAACTCCATCGCGAGGGTCTGTGCCTCGCGCAACGGCAATGCGTTGGCGCTGCGCGTCTCGGGCAACTGCTCGACGATCTCGATCGCGCGGCGCATCGCCATCGCGTCGGACGCCGCCGCGAGAAGGCCGTAGATCATGCCGTAGAGCCCGTCGAGCGTCGTCGGCAGCAGCGCTGCCGTCTCGGCACCGGGCGTCGCGGCGAGCAGGCGGACCACGTCGGCGCCTGCCCGGATCTCGCGCAGCACGCCGAAGAACTCCGCCGCGTTGGCCGCGCCGATGCGGCCCTGGACGAACAGCCGGCGGGCCTCGTCCGACAGCCCCGACTTCACGATGTTCGAGATGTCTTCCCAGCCGCGTGGACTGGTCCCGACGAGATGGTCCTGCGCGAGCTGCGACTGCGTGTCGTCGAGCCTGTCCGGCCGCACGCGCAGATAGGCCATGACCTCCGGTGCGAAGTCCATCGCCACCGCATGCGCGAGGAACGCGTCGATCGTCGTCTGCACGTTGAAGTGGAACATGCGATCGGCGAGCGCGGTGCCCATGTCGTGCGATACCGCGCCGTGGAAGCTCGCATTGCCGGCCGCGATCACCTGCCAGCCATCGGGCAACCGGTAGTGGCCGACGCGGCGGTCGAGGATCAGCGAATAGGCCGAGATCTGCAGTCGCTGGTCGGCGGCCGTCAGCTCGTCGAGGAAGAGGATGCCGGCGGGCTGGTCGGCCGACGGCAGGAACTCGGGCGGGAACCACACGGTCTTGCCGAGCACGTCGTCGGCATAGATCGCGCCGCGGATGTCGACCGGCTCGATCGTCGTCAGCCGCAAGTCGACCAGCGGCACGTCGAAGTGCGCGGCGACCTGTCGCACGATCGACGACTTGCCGACGCCGCGCGTGCCCCACAGCATCGACGCGCGTCGCCGCAGCACGGGATCCGCGTACTGCTCGATCAATGCCGCCTTCGCCGCCGCGATCGACACCGGCGGGACGTTCATCGGATCACCGGTCATCGCACGGCCACGCCGGCCCGCCATGCGGTCGCGTTCGAACGACGCGGCCGCCTCGGCATCTCGATGCGGGGCAACTCGCGCATGCAGAAGAACGCGACCAGCATCAGCGGCGGCGCGTTGAAGATCAGCATGCGCACCACCGAGTCCTGCGACAGTCCCGCCTTCGTGAAGGCGAGCGCGGCGCCGATCAGCGCGACGCACACGAGGAGCGGGATCGCACGACGGAACGCGAAGACCCAGCGGGCCGTGCGCCACCGATCGTGATATCGCGCCGGCGGCTCGGCCAGCGTTTGCGTGAGGTGCAGCGCCGCGCGCTCCAGCCTGCGTCCCGCATCGGCGTCCATGGCAGCGCCGCGTCCGGCGAGGCGGACGCTGCCGGTCCAGCGACGCACCGTGCGATCGACCCGTCGATCGAGCCGCGACCAACGCCAGCCGAGTACCGCGAGCAGGTCGTCGGGCGGCTCGAACGCGTCGTCGAGGGACGTCGATACGGCGATGTCGGCATGGCGGCTGCGATGCGTCGGCATCGTCAGCGAGATCGTCACGCCGTCGACCCCGGCGGCGCCGTGCACGAGATGCGTCGCGCCGCTCGCATCGAGCCGATGGTCGAGCGCGATCACGAATCCCGCGCCGTGTACGAAGTGGCGGGCTCGCGGGACGGCGTCGATCCGTTCGATCAACGCCTCGGGGTCGGGGCCGTCGATCCAGAGCGTCGAACGCAGGCCGCTCGCCGACGTCAGCGCGCGGGTCAGTCGATAGCGGCCGGGCATCGCGTTGTCGAGCGCCAGCGTCTCGTGCTCGACGCCTGCCTCGACGCGATCGCGCGGCGTGAAGTGCAGGCGGCGCGCGAGCCGATCGCTGTGCGGCAAGTCAATGCGCAGGCCGCGCCGCGCGAACGGCGCAGCCAGTTCGAGGATTTCGTGATGGGTCAGCGGGACGGTCGTCACGGCAGTCGGTATCAGCGATTGACGGGTCGCGGCCGGTCGCGACCGAAGTTCGCATCTTGCACCGATACGACCTCAGATCGCGGTCAGCCCCTCCGCGAGGTCCACCCGCAGGTCCTCCACGTGTTCGACCCCGACGGACAACCGCACGAGCGAGTCGCCGATGCCGAGGCGGCGCCGCGTCTCTTCCGGGATCGTCGCGTGCGTCATGATCGCCGGATGCTCGATCAGGCTCTCGACGCCGCCGAGGCTTTCGGCCAGCGCGAAGAGCCGGACCGTCTCGAGGAAGCGTCGCGTGCCGGCGAGGTCGGTCGCGAGTTCGATCGAGATCATGCCGCCGTAGCCGCCGGTCATCTGTCGTGCCGCAAGCGCATGCTGCGGATGCGACGGCAGGCCCGGGTAGTGCACGCGTGCGACCTTCGGTTGCTGCTCGAGCCAGCCGGCGAGATCGATCGCGTTGGCGTTGTGCCGCTCCATCCGCAACGCGAGCGTCTTCAGGCCGCGCAGCGCGAGGAAGCTGTCGAACGGACCGGCGATCGCGCCGACCGCGTTCTGCAGGAAACCGAGTCGCTCGCGTACCGCATCGAGCCGCGCGTCGGCGCCGACGATCGCCAGGGTT
>CAXTPX010000494.1:0-3357 GCA_964246005.1 uncultured Burkholderiaceae bacterium
GATCGACCCGGGCCAGGCGCCCGAGGACGTCGAGCGCACCGTGTCGCTGCCGATCGAACGCGAGATGGCGGGCATACCGCACCTGACCGGCGTGCGCTCGGTGACGATGACCGGGCTGTCGGTCGTGACGCTGACGTTCGCCGATCGCACCGACGACTACTTCGCACGCCAGCAGGTGCAGGAGAAGCTCGCGAACGTCACGCTGCCGACCGGCATCCAGCCGCAGCTCGCGCCGCTGTCGACGGCGGTCGGCGAGATCTATCGCTACGCGATCCATGCACCCGGCCTGCCGACAGCCGAGATCCGGGCGCTGCAGGACTGGACCGTGCGACCCGCGCTGCGGATGACGCCCGGGGTCGCCGACGTGGTCAGCTTCGGGGGTGTCGTCAAGCAGTACCAGGTCGAGGTCGATCCGCTCGCGCTGCGCAAGTACCAGGTCACGCTCGACCAGGTCAACAAGTCGCTGACGAACGACAACGCGAGCGCCGGCGGCGACCTGCTGAAGCAGGGCGACGAGTCGGCCATCGTGCGCAGCGACGGCCTCTATCGCAGCGTCGACGACATCGCCGACGTCGCGATCGCGGCGCGTCAGGGTCGCCCGATCCGCATCGCCGACGTGGCCGAGGTCCACGTCGGCGCCCACCTCCCGAACGGCATCGTGGCCGCCGACCACGACGACGACTTGGTCGAGGGCATCGTGCTGATGGTCAAGGGCGGCAACCCGGCGAAGATCAACGCGGACCTGAAGGTCCACATCGACGAGCTCCAGCACCGCCTGCCGAAAGGCGTGACGATCGCGCCGATCTACGACCGGACCGTGCTGGTCCATCACACCGTGACGACGGTCGTCGAGAACCTGGTCGTCGGGGCGTTGCTCGTGATCGCGGTGCTGATGTTCTTCCTGACGAGCTGGCGCGCGGCCCTGATCGTCGCGTCGGTGATCCCGCTCGCGCTGCTGTTCGCGTTCCTGCTGATGAACCTCACCGGCGTCTCGGCCAACCTGATCTCGCTCGGCGCGGTGGACTTCGGCATCATCATCGACAGCGCCGTGGTGCTGGTCGAGGCGCTGATGGTGCGGCTCGCAGCCGACGTGCTGCGCGGCAATGTGCAGTCCCCGGAACGCCTGCGCGAGCGCCGCTTCAACGTGCTGCGACGGACCTACGCGGACCTGTCGCATTCGGTGCTGTTCGCGAAGGCCATCATCGTCGTCGCGTTCGTGCCGATCTTCACGTTCCAGCGGGTCGAGGGCAAGATCTTCACGCCGGTCGCGCTGACGCTGTCGTTCGCGCTCGCCGGCGCGGTGGCGATGACGTTCACGTGGATCCCGACGCTGCTGTCGTACGCGATCGGCAACGGGCCGCTCGTCGAGAAGCACAAGCCGTGGCTCGACCGGTTGCAGGCGCGTTACCGTCGCACGCTCGAGCGCTGCTTCGCGTACGGCGATCGCATCGTCGGCGCGTCGCTGCTGGTCGTCGTCGTCGCGATCGTGCTCGCGCCGCGCCTCGGCACCGAGTTCCTGCCGAAGCTCGACGAGGGCAACATCTGGCTGACGATCACGCTGCCGACGAGCGCGTCGCTCGACCTCTCGAAGCAGGTCGAGCGCGAGGTGCGCCAGCGGCTGATGACCTACCCCGAGGTGCTGCACGTGATCTCGCAGGTCGGCCGCCCCGACGACGGCTCGGATCCGAAAGGGCCGAACAGCATGGAGATCCTGGTGGACCTGGCGCCGCGCGGCACGTGGCGCTGGTCCGAAAAGGAACGCATGATCGAGGACATGAACGCGAAGCTCCACGCGATCCCGGGCATCGAGACCAACTTCTCGCAGGTCATCGAGGACAACGTCGAAGAGGCGCTGTCGGGCTCGAAGGGCGAGATCGTCGTCAAGATCACCGGCAGCGACCTCGCGATCCTCGACGCCAAGGCCGCGCAGGTGGTGAACGTGCTGCAGGGCATCCGCGGCGCGACCGACGTCGACGCGACGCGCATCGGCGGACAGACCGAGCTCGTCATCACGCCCGACCGCGCGCGGCTCGGCCGCTACGGACTGTCGGTCGCCGACGTCAATACGCTGATCGCCGAGGCCCTGTCGGGCGCGGCGGTGAGCTCGTTCTACGAGGCCGACCGTCGCTTCGACGTCGTCGTGCGCGTCGCGGCCGGCGCGCGCAGCAGCGCCGACGGCATCGCGGGGTTGCAACTGCCGCTGCCCGACTCGGCATCGACCCCGGGCGGTGGCTCGGTCGCGCTGTCGGACGTGGCCCGCATCGAGGTCCGGCAGGGCGCGTCGCGCATCCTGCACGAGGCCGGCGCGCGGCAGGTGATCGTCAAGGTCAACCTGATCGGCCGCGACCAGGGCAGCTTCGTCGACGAAGGCCGGCAGAAGGTCGCCGCGGCCGTCGCGCTGCCGCCCGGCTACGAGCTCGCCTGGGGCGGCCAGTTCGAGAACTCGGACCGTGCCGGCAAGCGCCTGATGCTGATCGTGCCGGCGACGGCCGCGCTGATCTTCTGCCTGCTGTTCTGGGCCTTCCGGTCCGTCGCGCTGGCGCTGCTGGTCGTCGGCGTGATCCCGTTCACGCTCGTCGGCGGCCTCGCCGCGCTCGGTCTCGCGGGGTTGCACCTGTCGGTGTCCGCGGCCGTGGGCTTCATCGCGGTAGCCGGGATCTCGGTACAGAACGGCGTGATCCTCGTCGAGGAGGTGATGGACCGGCTGCGCTACGGGGCGGAGTTCGGCGCGGCGCTGGTCGACGGCGCCGTGACGCGGCTGCGACCGATCCTGATGACCGCGCTGATGGCCGGGCTCGGCCTCCTGCCCGCGGCGCTGTCGCGCGGCATCGGCAGCGAGACGCAACGGCCGTTCGCGTGCGTGATCGTCGGCGGCATCGTCACGGGCACGCTGTTCACGCTGCTGGTGCTGCCGCTCGCGATGCGGCGCGTGGCCCGCCTCGCGAGGCGTCCTGTCGTGGCCGCGTCGGGCGCCGCACCGACCGGCCCGGTGACCAGCACGTGAACATCCTGATCGTCGAGGACGACGCCATCCTCGGCGAAGGGATGGCTCGCACCATCGAGCACATGGGCAACGTCGCGACCGTGATCCGCGACGGGCAGCGGGCGCGCGCGCTGATCGCCGGTGGCGACACGTTCGACCTGATCGTGCTCGACATCGGCCTGCCCGGCATCGACGGCCTGACGCTGCTGCGCGAGCTGCGGCAGGCCGACCGCCGGCTGCCAGTGATGCTGCTGACGGCGCGCGACAGCGTCGACGACCGCATCCGCGGCCTGGATCTGGGCGCCGACGACTACCTCGTCAAACCGGTCGTCCTGAGCGAGATGGCCGCGCGCATCCGTGCGCTGCTGCGTCGC
>CAXTPX010000495.1:0-3351 GCA_964246005.1 uncultured Burkholderiaceae bacterium
GGACCGTGATGGGAATCGTGCTCATGCTCTATGTGCGAATGAAAGGTACGGAGTCGGACGTGGCGCAGCGACGCGAAAGTCGTGCGATGAGCGTCCGAAATGACAGAGGTCGCTGCCGACTCCGCCGACAGCGACCTCTGTGGACAGTCGCCGTGAGGCGACATGAGGGGCGCTAGTCTAAGGCTCGATGCAGCCCTTGTAAATCGAACACCGAGATCTCGTCGCCGCGCTCGTGCATCAGCCGCATCCCTTCGACCGCGGCCAGCGCGCCGGCGATGGTCGTGTACTGGGTGACCCGCATCGCCAGCGCCGTCGTGCGGATCGACCGCGAGTCCGAGATCGCGTTGCGCTTCTCCTCGACCGTGTTGATCACGAGCGCCACGTCGCCGTTCTTGACGATGTCGACGATGTGCGGCCGACCTTCGGCGACCTTGTTGACGCTCTCGCACGCGATGCCGGCCGCGACGATCGCCGCGGCCGTGCCGCGCGTGGCCAGGAGCGGGAAGCCCATCGACGAGAGCGCGCGTGCCACGTCGACCGCCTTCGGCTTGTCGGCGTTCTTCACGCTGATGAAGACCTTGCCCGGCCCCTTGCCGTCGCTGCCCGCAGGCGATGGCAGGCGGATGCCGGCGGCGACCTGGGACTTCACGAACGCTTCGCCGAACGTCGTACCGACGCCCATCACCTCGCCGGTCGACTTCATCTCCGGCCCCAGGATGGTGTCCACGCCCGGGAACTTGACGAACGGGAACACGGCTTCCTTGACCGAGTAGTAAGGAGGCTGCACCTCGTCGCCGATGCCCTGGTCGTCGAGCGAGCGGCCGGCCATGCAGCGCGCCGCGATCTTGGCGAGCTGCAGGCCGGTCGCCTTCGATACGTACGGCACCGTGCGCGACGCGCGCGGGTTGACCTCGAGCACGTAGACCACGTCCTTCTGGATCGCGAACTGCACGTTCATCAGGCCGACGACGCCGAGCGCATGCGCCATCACCGCGGTCTGGCGCTTCAGCTCGGTCACCATCGCGTCGGTCAGCGAATACGGCGGCAGCGAGCACGCCGAGTCGCCCGAATGCACGCCGGCCTGCTCGATGTGCTCCATCACCCCGCCGATGAACACGCGCCCGGGTCCGTCGACCCCTCGATCGCAGATCGCGTCGACGTCGACCTCGATCGCATCGTTGAGAAAGCGGTCGAGCAACACGGGCGAATCGTGCGACACGCGCACCGCTTCGCGCATGTAGCGCTCGAGGTCGCGTCGTTCGTGGACGATCTCCATCGCGCGACCGCCGAGCACGTAGCTCGGCCGCACGACCAGCGGATAGCCGATCTCCTCGGCGCGCTCGAGCGCCTGCGCCTCGCTGCGCGCGGTGCGGTTCGGCGGCTGGAGGAGACCGAGCTTCGCGATCAGCTGCTGGAAGCGTTCGCGATCCTCGGCGACGTCGATCGCGTCGGGCGACGTGCCGATGATCGGGACGCCGGCGGCTTCGAGCGACTTCGCGAGCTTGAGCGGCGTCTGCCCGCCGTACTGCACGATCACGCCGACCGGCTTCTCCTTGTCGACGATCTCGAGCACGTCCTCGAGCGTGACCGGCTCGAAGTACAGGCGGTCGCTGGTGTCGTAGTCGGTCGACACGGTCTCCGGATTGCAGTTGACCATGATGGTCTCGTAGCCGTCCCCGGACAGCGCGAGCGCCGCGTGCACGCAGCAGTAGTCGAACTCGATGCCCTGTCCGATGCGGTTGGGACCGCCCCCGAGCACGATGATCTTGCGGCGATCGGTCGGTTCGGCCTCGCACTCGGCGTCGTCGTCGAGGCCCTCGTAGGTCGAGTACAGGTAGGCGGTGCTGGTCGCGAACTCGGCGGCGCACGTGTCGACGCGCTTGTAGACCGGCCGCACGCCTTCGGCGATGCGCCGCTTGCGGACCGCATGCTCGGTCGTCTTCATCAGATACGCGAGGCGGCGGTCCGAGAAGCCCATCCGCTTCAGCCTGTAGAGCGAAAGGCGATCCAGGTCGGCCAGCGCCAGGTCGTCGAGCTTCAACTCGAGGTCGATGATCTCCTTGATCTGGGACAGGAACCACGGGTCGATATGGGTCAGCTGATGGACCTCGTCGACCGTCATCCCCATCGCGAACGCGTCGCCGACGTACCAGATGCGCTCCGGGCCGGGCTCGCCCAGCTCGATTTCGATCTTCTCGCGGTCCTCGGTCATCTCGTTCATGCCGTCGACGCCGACCTCGAGCCCGCGCAACGCCTTCTGGAACGACTCCTGGAACGTGCGGCCGATCGCCATCACCTCGCCGACCGACTTCATCTGCGTCGTCAGGCGCGAGTCGGCCATCGGGAACTTCTCGAAAGCGAAGCGCGGCACCTTCGTGACAACGTAGTCGAGAGAGGGCTCGAAACTGGCCGGCGTAGCACCATCGGTTACTTCATTCCGGAGTTCGTCGAGCGTGTAGCCGATCGCGAGCTTGGCCGCGATCTTCGCGATCGGGAAGCCGGTCGCCTTCGACGCGAGCGCCGACGAGCGCGACACGCGCGGGTTCATCTCGATCACGATCATGCGACCGTCCGCAGGGTCGATCGCGAACTGCACGTTGGAACCGCCGGTATCGACGCCGATCTCGCGCAGGATCGCGATCGACGCGTCGCGCATCAGCTGGTATTCCTTGTCGGTCAGCGTCTGCGCCGGCGCCACCGTGATCGAGTCGCCGGTGTGGATCCCCATCGGATCGAGGTTCTCGATCGAGCACACGATGATGCAGTTGTCCGCGCGATCGCGGACCACCTCCATCTCGAACTCCTTCCAGCCGATCAGCGACTCCTCGATCAGCAGTTCCTTCGTCGGCGACGCCTCGAGCCCGCGCTTGCAGATGGTCTCGAACTCCTCCGCGTTGTACGCGATGCCGCCGCCGGTGCCGCCGAGCGTGAAGCTCGGCCGGATGATCGACGGGAAGCCGAGCGAGCGTTGCACGGCCCACGCCTCGTCGAGCGAATGCGCGATGCCCGAACGCGCGGACCCGAGCCCGATCTTCGTCATCGCCGCCTTGAACTTGCTGCGGTCCTCGGCCTTGTCGATCGCCTCGGGCGACGCGCCGATCAGCTCGACGCCGTACTTCGCGAGCACGCCGTGGCGATGCAGGTCGAGCGCGCAGTTGAGCGCGGTCTGCCCGCCCATCGTCGGCAGGATCGCGTCGGGCCGCTCGACCTCGATGATCTTCTCGACGACCTGCCACGTGATCGGCTCGATGTAGGTCCGGTCGGCCGTCTCCGGGTCGGTCATGATCGTCGCCGGGTTCGAGTTGACCAGCACGACGCGATAGCCTTCCTCGCGCAGCGCCTTGCAAGCCT
>CAXTPX010000496.1:0-3341 GCA_964246005.1 uncultured Burkholderiaceae bacterium
CGTTGATGTTCGAAGGCTTCCACATCTTCAGCGGCTCGCAGAACCTGCGCGCCGAGGCGATCATCGATGCGCAGACGAAGGCGCTCGAACTCGCGGTGCGGCTCGCCGCGCACGCCCCTGCGCCGGTGCGCATGCTGAACATCGGCGGGGGCTTCGGCATCCCGTACTTCCCGGGCGAGTCGCGCTTCGACCTGGCGACGGTCGGTCGACACCTGCACGACCTGGCCGACGAGGCGAAGCGCCTCCTGCCCGAGGCCGAACTGGTCGTCGAGCTCGGGCGCTATCTGGTCGGCGAGGCCGGCATCTACGTCGCGCGCGTCGTCGATCGCAAGGTCTCGCGCGGCGAGGTGTTCCTCGTCACCGACGGCGGCCTGCATCACCACCTGTCGGCATCGGGCAACTTCGGTCAGGTGATCCGCAAGAACTATCCGGTCACCATCGGCACGCGCGGACCGGATGCCGAGCGCGAGGTGGCCTCGGTGGTCGGACCGCTGTGCACGCCGCTCGACCTGCTCGCCGATCGCATGGACCTGGCTCGTGCCGACGTCGGCGACCTCGTCGTCGTGTTCCAGTCCGGCGCGTACGGACTGACCGCGAGTCCGTCCGGCTTCCTCAGTCATCCGGCGGCCGTCGAGGTCCTCGTTTGAGGGCGCGCACGCCGACGACGCTTCGCGCCATCGTCTTCGACGCTTACGGGACGATCTTCGATGTCCATTCGATCGCGCGCCTCGCCGACCGGATCTGGCCCGGCCGTGGCGACGAGCTGGCGGCGCTGTGGCGCGTGAAGCAGATCGACTACACGCGCCTGCGGACACTGTCCGATCGCTACGAACCGTTCTCGCGGATCACGCGCGACGCGTTGATCTTCGCGACCCGGGCGCTCGGGCTCGCCCTCGACGACGAGGCAGAGGAAGCGCTGATGAGCGAGTACGACCGGCTCGCCGTGTTTCCCGATTCCGCCGCGGCGTTGAAGGCGCTGAAGGCGCGCGGCATCCCGCTCGCGATCCTGTCGAACGGAGACCCGCCGATGCTCGCCGCGGTCGTCGCCAACAGCGACCTCGACGGCGTCTTCGACCACCTGCTGTCGGTCGACTCGGTCGGCCGCTTCAAGACCGCGCCCGAAGCCTACGAGCTCGGGCCGCTGGCGTTGGGTTGTCCCGCCGCCGACATCCTGTTCGTGTCGAGCAACTGCTGGGATGCATGCGGCGCGACGTGGTACGGCTACCCGGTCTTCTGGATCGATCGCGCGAACCAGCCGCTCGAGGAGCTCGGCGTGCAGTTCGCCGGGACCGGACGGACGATGACCGAATTGCTTCCGTGGATCGATCGACGATCGCTTACGGCATGATTCGCCCTGCCCTCGCGTCGGCGCGGTTCGCCACGTCGCAGCCGACATTCTTTCTGTTTCCAATGGAGCTTCAATGAGCAACCTTCCTCAGGGCGTGACGATCAATGCAGAGATCACACCCGAGTTCGCAGAGATCCTGACCCCCGAAGCCCTGGCGCTCGTCGCGAAGCTGTCGCGCGCGTTCGAGCCGCGGCGCCAGGAGCTGCTTGCCGCCCGGGTCGAGCTGGCCAAGCGGCTGGACGCCGGCGAGCGTCCCGACTTCCCGACGGAGACGCAATCGATTCGCGACGGCGACTGGAAGATCGCGCCGATTCCCGAAGCGCTGTACTGCCGTCGCGTCGAGATCACCGGACCCGTCGACGCGAAGATGGTCATCAACGCGTACAACTCCGGCGCCGACAGTTACATGACCGACTTCGAGGACAGCAACTCGCCGTCGTGGACCAACCAGATCCAGGGCCAGATCAACCTGAAAGCGGCGATCCGTCGCACGTTGACGCTCGCGCAGCAGTCGCCTGCCGGCACCAAGACCTACAGACTCAACGACAAGATCGCCACGCTGCAGGTTCGCCCGCGCGGATGGCACCTCGACGAGAAGCACGTGCTGATCGACGGCAAGCGCGTATCCGGCGGCATCTTCGACTTCGCGCTCTTCCTGTTCCACAACGGCAAGGAACAGGTCGCCCGCGGCGCCGGTCCGTTCTTCTACCTGCCGAAGCTCGAGTCGTATCAGGAAGCGCGGTTGTGGAACGACATCTTCGTGATCGCGGAGGACGCGGTCGGCCTGCCGCAGGGAACGATCAAGGCGACCGTGCTGATCGAGACGATCACGGCAGCCTTCCAGATGGACGAGATCCTGTACGAACTGCGGGAGCACTCGGCGGGGCTCAACGCCGGTCGCTGGGACTACATCTTCTCGTGCATCAAGAAGTTCAAGCTCGACCGCGACTTCTGCCTGGCGGATCGCGCGACCGTCACGATGACCGCGCCGTTCATGCGCGCGTACGCGCTGCTGTTGCTGAAGACCTGTCACCGGCGCGGCGCACCCGCGATCGGCGGAATGAGCGCGCTGATCCCGATCAAGAACGATCCGGCCCGCAACGAGAAGGCGATGGCCGGCATCATCGCCGACAAGCGACGCGATGCGACCGACGGCTACGATGGCGGCTGGGTCGCGCATCCGGGCCTGGTCGAAGCGTCGATGAAGGAGTTCGTCGACGTCCTCGGCGATCGACTCAACCAGTTCGACAAGCAGAAGCCCGAGGTCCACGTGAAGGCGGCCGACCTGCTCGACTTCAAGCCCGAGACGCCGATCACCGAGGCCGGCCTGCGCATGAACATCGGCGTCGGCATCCACTATCTCGGCGCGTGGCTCGCCGGCAACGGCTGCGTGCCGATCCACAATCTGATGGAGGACGCGGCCACTGCGGAGATCAGCCGCAGCCAGGTGTGGCAGTGGATCCGCTCGCCGAAGGGCGTTCTCGACGACGGTCGCAAGATCACCGCCGACCTCGTGCGGACGCTGGTGCCGGAAGAGCTCGCGAAGATCAAGGCCGACGGCTTCGTCGGCAAGTTCGATCGCGCCGCCGACATCTTCACGCAGATGAGCACGCAGGACGCGTTCGAGGAATTCCTGACGTTGCCGCTGTACGAGGAAATCTGACGGAAGATCGTCACCGACTACGATGCGTGACGGCGAATGATTTGCGGAGGAGGCCAAAGTCCATGAGAACGACCCTGCGGTTCCTGACGGGCAGCTTCGTGTCACTTGCAACCGTTGCATGCACCACGGTCGGGTTGCCGACCGCGCGCGAAGCGGCGCCGGGTGCCCGAACCGGCGACGATATACCGGCCGCGATCGCGGCGCCGTCGAGCGCACGGCTCGCGGTCACGCTGAAGGGCACCGGCCTGCAGAACTACGAATGCCGCGCGAAGGCCGGGTCGAGCGGCGACTTCGAATGGGCGTTCGTCTCGCCGGAAGCAGCCTTGAAGG
>CAXTPX010000497.1:0-3335 GCA_964246005.1 uncultured Burkholderiaceae bacterium
GTACAAGTCCAGGTAGAACTGGGCGACGACCCGGCCCCCGGCATCGACGAGGTCGAAGAACTTGACGTCGGGATGCCACAGCGAAGGCGCGTCCGGGCCCGCGCCGGTTCCGGTACGTTCGCGCGCCTCGACCGCGAACAGCCGCCCGACCACCCGGAACAGCCCATCGAGCACCTTCGACTCGCGGAAATACGACTTCACTTCCTGCTGCGAAAACGCGTAGCGGTGCTCGCGAAGGCGTTCGGACGCGAACGAGATGTCCCACGCTTCGAGGCGGTCGAGGCCGAGATGGTCGCGCGCGAACGCGTCGAGCTCGCGCATGTCGCGCAGACCGAACGGCCATGCCCGCACCCGGAGCTCCTCGAGGAAGCGCAGCACGTCCGCCGGTGATTCGGCCATCTTCGGCACCAGCGAAAGGCTCGCGTAGTCGTCGAACCCGAGCAGTGTCGCCGCTTCGGCGCGCAGCGCGAGAATGCGCCCGATGAGCGGCCCGTTGTCCTGCTCGGGCTTGCCGAACTCCGATGCCCGTTTGGCGTACGCCGCATAGATCGTTTCGCGCAGCGAGCGGTCGCGGGCGAACTGCAGGACGGCGAGGTAGGACGGCATGTGGAGCGTCAGACGATAGCCGGCCACGCCGGCCTGCTCGGCGCGGCCACGCGCCGCCGCGATGGCATCGTCCGGCATGCCGTCCAAGGCGCCGACCTCGTGCACATCGAAGTAGTACTCGTTGGTGGCGTCGAGGATGTGTTCGGAGAACGCCTGCGACAGTTGCGCGAGTTCATCCTCGATCGCCGCGAAGCGTTCCTTGTGCGGACCGGACAGCTCGGCGCCGCCGAGCCGGAAGTCGCGCAGGGCGTTCGTGATCACGCGGCGCCGCGACGCACTCAGGGTCGCGAACGCCGGCGATGCCTCGATCGCGCGGTACTTCGCGAACAACGCGGCGTTCTGCGACAGCGCGGTCCAGAACTCGGTGACCTTCGGCAGGCACGCGTTGTACGCCGCCCGCAGGCTCGGCGTGTCGACGACCGCGCTCAGATGCGAAACCGCCGACCAGACGCGGCCGAGCCTTTCGGTCGCGGCCTCGAACGGCTCGACGAACGAAGACCACGACGTGGCGGCAGGGTCGTGCTCGAGCGCGGCGATCGCCGCCGTTGCCGCATGCAGCGCCTCGTCGACGGCAGGCGCGACGTGCGCGGCGTCGACGGCGTCGTAGCGGATCAGGTCGGTCTCTTCGAGCAGCGGATTGGGCGATGGGGCGGTCATGAGGGCGATTTGAACAGCGTTTCAGGCGGAAGGCAGCATCCGTTCGGCGGACAGGACGGTGTTTTCGAGCAGCATCGTGATCGTCATCGGGCCGACGCCGCCGGGGACCGGCGAGATCCATCCGGCCACAGCGCTGACGGCTTCGAATTCCACGTCGCCGACCAGCTTGCCGTCGGCGCGACGGTTGATGCCGACATCGACCACCGCGGCGCCGGGCTTGACCATCGCGGCGGTCACCGTCGACGCGCGACCGACCGCCGCCACCACGATATCGGCCCGTCGGACGATTTCTGCAAGGTCTCGCGTCGCGCTGTGGCAGATCGTCACGGTCGCGTCGCGCGCCAGCAGCATCGAGGCCATCGGTTTGCCGACCGTGTTGCTGCGCCCGAGCACGACCGTCTGCGCGCCCGCGATCGGCACCGCGGCGTCGTCGAGCATCCGCATCACGCCGTATGGCGTGCAGGGCCGGAAGCCGACGCCGGCGTCGATGCGTCCGGTCATCAGGGCGCCGGCCGACAGCAGATGGAATCCATCGACGTCCTTCTCGATGCCGACCGCCTCGACGACGCGCTGCGCGTCGATCGACTTCGGCAGCGGCATCTGCACGAGGATCCCGTGGATGGCCGGGTCGTCGTTCAGTACCTCGATCACCGCCAGCAGTTCACGCTCGCTGGTGGTGGCCGGCATCCGGTGCAGCCGCGACAGGATGCCGACGTCCTCGCACGCCTTGACCTTGTTGCGGACATAGATCTGCGATGCCAAATCGTCGCCGACGAGAACCACTGCCAGCCCGGGCACCGTACCGACCGCGGTCAGCGTGTCGACGCGAAGCGCGATCGCCGCCCGCAACTTGCGGGAAAGCGCGACGCCGTCGAGGAGGCGCGCGGTCATGCAGGGGTGGAGCGAGCGGAAGCTTGCATGCGCGACGACGGACGGTTCGTCCGCGGGTTTTCGGAGGTCGGCGAGGTTAGCACGCCGCTTTTGCCCGGCTGCGCTGTCGGTGCGCTTTCCACAGCACCGCTCCGCGAAGGCGAAATTCAGCAAGGAAGCGAGTGCAATCAAAGTCTTACCACGCTCGGCACGCCGTTTGCATTGACTAGTACGAACACAAAGTCAAGACAACGCGACATTCGGCCGTTCCGTCGAGAACGGCTCACGACTTCAGGGTGGTGGCATTTCGACCCCGCTTCGGCGGGGTCTTTTTTTTTGCCCGAACACCGGGCAACGGCCTTTCAGCCGCGCGTCAGCGCGAGTCGCAACAGATCGGCGACCGTGCCGGCATTGAGCTTGTCCATGATGTTCGCTCGATGCGCCTCGACCGTCTTGATGCTGATGCCGAGGTCGTCGGCAATCTGCTTGTTGAGGCGACCTGCCACGATGCACTCGAGGACCTGACGTTCGCGAGCGGTCAGTCGCGACAGCAGTCCGTCCCGCTCGCGATCGCGTCGCCGCGTCTCGCCTTCCTCTTCCGCGGTCGCGAGCATGCGCTCGACCGATGCCCGCAGATCGGCCTCGTTGAAGGGCTTCTCGATGAAGTCGATCGCACCCTTCTTCATCGTCGTCACGGCCATCGGCACGTCGCCGTGCCCGGTGATGAAGAGGATCGGCAGGTTGGCGCCGCGCGCGACCAGTTGCTCCTGCAGTTCGAGCCCGCTCATGCCCGGCATGCGCACGTCGAGAATCAGGCAGGCGGTCCGGGCCGGCTCGTAGTGGGCGAGGAAGTCCTCCGCGCGTGCGAAGCACGAGACCTGGTAGCGATTGGCTTCGAGCAGCCAGCGCAGCGAGTCGCGAACGGCCTCGTCGTCGTCGACCACGTAGACCAAGCTTGCCTGCCGCGGCGGCTCGCGGCGGGTCTCTGCAGAATTTTCACGGAACATCATCGGTCGATTGTATGCGACCCGTCGTGCGCTAGCGCCCTGCGGATGTCTCGGCCATCGGTGCGAGGACTTCGGCCCGTCGTGCCGCAGATCGCGGCAGCGTGAAGCGGAAGATCGTTCCGCCTGCCGGATTCGCGGCGGCCCACAGTCGGCCGCCGTGGAACTCGACGATCGACCGACAGATGTTGAGGCCCA
>CAXTPX010000498.1:0-3332 GCA_964246005.1 uncultured Burkholderiaceae bacterium
ACCTGCACGTCGGCGTCGCGACGGCTGCGCGACCTCTCCGAGCGGGTCGCGCACGCCAACGACCTGTTGTCGACCCGCGTCGAGATCGTCCGCGAACGGCAGAACCAGTCACTGCTCGAATCGATGGATCGGCGCGCCCGGCTGCAGTTGCGCCTGCAGCGCACCGTCGAGTGGCTGTCGGTCGCGGCCGTCACGTACTACGGTGCGGCGCTGGTCGCCTACGCGGCGAAGGCGGCCAAGAGCACAGGCGTGCATCTCGACGTCGATGTGGTGACCGGCCTGTCGATCCCCGTCATCGGCGCGATGGTCGCGTGGGCCCTGCATCGCGCGCGACTGAAGGGCGAGCGGCCGCAGCCATCGGGTCATTGATCAGCCGACGTTCGACAACATCACGTCCGTCGCGATCATGCGGTCGGCCAGCTTGCGGTTGGGCTTCGCGGTGCGCTTCGTGTAGAGCGCCTGCATCAGGTCGACCGTCGTGTTGCCGGACAGGCGGCCGCGGCCGTTGAACGGCGTCGCCTGCGAGATCGTCGGGAACAGGGCGCGGGCCTGCCTGTCGCCTTCGAATGCGACCATGCCGAGATTGAAGACCCTGCGTTCGATCGACGAACAGTCGAGCAGCACGAGCCGCCGATGGCGGACGTCGCAGCAGATCCGTTCGAAGATGCCTTCGACCGCTTCGCCGCTGCCTTCGAGCAGTTGGACGAAGACGCCGCCCACGAACATCAACGCGCCGCTCACCTCGAGCAGCGAGTTGGTCGCATGCGCCGCGTCGGCGATCTCGAACGCGACTTCCCGCACGGCACGGTCGGAACCGGTCAGCTCGCTGTCGCTGCGATAGAGCAGTCGGATGTGAGGCATGGTCGCTCGACGAAAGTGGGGGAATGGAACGCTGGTGGCATGTCGATCGCCGCCGTCGGCCGGCCGAACAGGTAGCCCTGGATGTGGTCGCAGCCTTCACCGGCCACGAAGCGGAATTGCTGGTCGGTCTCGACCCCTTCGGCCGTGGTCGCCATGCCGAGGCTCGCGCCGAGCGAGACGATCGCGCGCACGATCGCGGCGCTTTCCGGATCGTGCGGTGCACGACTGACGAACGAGCGATCGATCTTGATCTTGTCGAACGGGAAGCGGTGCAGGTGGCCGAGCGACGAGTAGCCGGTGCCGAAGTCGTCGAGCGACAGCTTGATCCCGAGTCGCCGGAACTGCTGGAGCAGTTCGAGGACTTGGACCTCGTCGTCGATCAGTGCGCTCTCGGTGAGTTCGAGTTCGAGTCGGTGCCCGGGCAGGCCCGATTCCTCGAGCGCGGCCGCGACGATCGCCGACAGCCGCGGATCGCGGAACTGCAGCGGCGACAGGTTGACCGCCACCGTCAGGTGCGACGGCCAGTTCATCGCCTCGGCGCAGGCCGTGTGGAGGACCCACTCGCCGATCGCGCCGATCAGGTTGATCTCCTCGGCGACCGGAATGAATTCCATCGGCGGGATCACGCCGCGCTCCGGGTCGTGCCAGCGGATCAGCGCCTCGGCGCCGATGCACTGTCCCGTGCGCGAGTCGACCTGCGGTTGATAGGCGAGATGGAATTCCTGCCGGGCGACCGCGCGCCGCAAGGCCAGCTCGAGGCCGCGACGCGCCTGCATGCGCGCATCCATCCCGGTCTCGAACAGCCGGTAGACGTCGCCCCCGTCGTGCTTCGCGCGATATAGCGCGAGGTCCGCATGGCTCACGAGCGCTTCGGCGGTCGACGCGTCCGACGGCGCGAACGCGACGCCGATGCTGACGCCGATCTCGTGCACCCGGCCGTCGATCAGGAACGGACGCGAAAGGATCTCGACCACGCGCTCGGCGAGCGCGCGGATACCGTCGGGTCCGGCCGCCGCGGCCGCGATGATCGCGAATTCGTCGCCGCCGACCCGCGCGACGAGGCCTCCGTCGCGAACGACCGACGAGAGGCGCTTCGCGACCCGCACCAGCAAGGCATCCCCGGCCGCATGTCCGTGCGCGTCGTTGACGTGCTTGAAGCGGTCGAGGTCGAGCGACAGCAATGCGAACGAACGTTCCTCGACGCGCCGCGAGACGAGCAGCTGGCCGAGGTAGTCGTTGAAGCGGGCGCGATTCGCGAGGCCGGTCAGCGTGTCGGTGTCGGCGAGGCGTCGCATCTCGGCCTCGGCACGCAGCCGTTCGCGCTGGTCGCGCACCGCGACGACGACGTGCGGCCTCTGCTCGAGCACGATCGACTTGACGATCACGCGAACGGGCGTGGCGGCGCCACCGCTACCGATTTCGGTCTCGGTCTCGGACTCGCTCGAGAAGTGCTCGATGATCGATGCGGGAAACAGCGTCGCGAGTGGCTGGCCGACGAGCGAGTCGAGCGGCATTCCGGTCATCGCGATCAGGCTGCGGTTCGCCCACACGATGCGCTCGCTGTCGCAGATCACGAGGCCTTCGACCGCGACGTCGGCCAGATCGTGGAAACGACGGCGCTCGGCCGCGAGCCGTCGACGCGTCTTCACGTGCAGCCGATTGACGCTCAGCATCATGCCGAGCACGAGCAAGGTGACCAGCGCGACGATCGGTCCGAGCTCGTCGCTCCTGATCAGGCCCGAAGGGAGCGGGACGGACGGATCGAAGGTGACCGTCGCCGCGCTCATCGCAAGGAAGTGGTCGCCGCAGATCGCGAGTGCCAGCAGGATCGTGGGCGCCCACAGGCCGGCAGCCTTGCGGTACCAGCTCGCCAGTCCGGCGAGCGTCGCGAACGTCAGACCGGTCGCGATCGCGCCCACGATCAACTTCCAGTCCCAGGCGATCGTGCCGACCACGCGGTAGGCGCCCATGCCGGTGAAGTGCATGGCCGAGATGCCGAGGCCGGTGACGGCGCCGGCGAGCATGGAGGCGGTGCGGCTGCGCCCGATCAACTCGATGGCGCCGGCCATCGCGCACAGGGCGACGACGATGCCGAAGGACGCCATGGTCGGCAGCGGCAGGAAGCCCGACGGAAACGGGACTTGATAGGCGAGCATGCCGATGTAGTGCGTCGCCCAGATCGTGCAGCTGACCGCGACCAGGGTGACGCCGCCCCAGCCGAGCGCCGCTCGGCGGCTGCGCGCCATGACCGAATTGATGCCGACGGCGAACACCGCGTAGCAACCGAGGACGCACAGCGCTGCGGCGAGCGCCACCAACCGAAGGTCGTGCTGTTGAACCATGCAGAGGTAGAGCGTGTGCATCGCGAGGCTGCTTCCGGACCGATCGGCAATGGAGCGGCCGGCACCCGGAAATCCCGGACTGCCGGCGACGCGAGTCGACCCCATAGAAGCGTCGTTCGTCCCGACTGG
>CAXTPX010000499.1:0-3327 GCA_964246005.1 uncultured Burkholderiaceae bacterium
CTCGGCGCGCAGGTTCTGCGAGCCGCTGAAGATGTGGAAGCCTTCGAACATCAATGGTGGCGCGATAGTCGGCAGCAACGCGGGCAGCGCCTCGGCGTCGATGCCGAACTGCTTCGGGCCACCGCCCATCCGCATCCCCGACGACTTCAGTTCGAAGTCGGGATTGACGCGGATCGCGATGCGCGCGGACAGGCCGAGCTCGGTCGCGAGCCGCGCGATCGTCGTGAGCTCGGTCGGTGACTCGACGTTGATCAGCACGCCGGACGCGATCGCCTGCGCGAGCTCGCCGGCCTGCTTGCCGGGTCCGGCGAAGCTGATCTCCTGCGGGTCCATCCCGGCATCGAGCGCGACGCGCAGCTCGCGGCCCGATGCGACGTCGATGCCGTCGACCTCGCGCGCCATGTGGTCGACGACGGCCGGCATCGGATTGGCCTTCATCGCGTAATGCAGGCTGACCGATGCGGGCAGATGCTGCCGCAGCAGGGCGACGCGTCGCGACAACAGACCCCGGTCGTACGCGTAGAACGGCGTCTGCCCGACGCGTGCCGCGAGGCGATCGAGCGGAATGCCGCCGACGGTCAGATGGTCGCCTTGGAACGCGAAGCCTTCTCGCGGCGCGTGGACGAGCTTCGGTCGCTCGCTCATGCCGAGCCCATCGGTAGAGGCTCATGGAACGGGTTGACGAACGCGGTCGACAGGCTCTTGCGGTCGATCTTGCCGTTCGGATTGCGCGGCAGCGCGGTGTCACGCAATTCGATCACCGCGGGTTGCATCCACGCCGGCAGCGCGCGCTGGCAGGCGCGCTTGACGTCCTTGACACCGACCGGCTCAGCGCTGTCGGATCGAACCGTTGCAATCACCACGATCGCCTGCCCCAGCACCGGATGCTCGACACCGAACGCCGCGGCTTCGGCGAGGAGGCCGGTCGCGTACAACGCTTCCTCGATCTCGGTCGGGCTCACCCGATAGCCGGACGTCTTGATCATCTCGTCGCAACGGCCGATGAAGTAGAGGTAGCCCTCGGCATCGCGTCGCACCGTGTCGCCGGAGAACACGGCGATCTCGGGCATCACGAGGCCGCCGGTCGGGCCGTCTGCACGCCGTGGAACCGGCTTGTAGCGTTCGGCCGTCTTGGCCGGGTCGTTCCAGTAACCCATGCCGACCAGCGCGCCGCGATGCACGAGCTCGCCGGGCTCGTCGGCCTCGCATTCGCTGCCGTCCTCGCGCAGCACCAGGATCTCGGCGTTCGGGATGGCCTTGCCGATCGAGTCGGGGCGGCGATCGACCTCGTCGGGCGGCAGGTAGGTCGACCGGAACGCTTCGGTCAGTCCGTACATCAGGAACGGCTTCGTCTGGGGCAGATGGGCACGCAACGCATCGAGCGTCGCGCGCGGCATGCGGCCACCGGTGTTCGCGATGTAGCGCAGGTGCGTCGTGATCGACGCGGGCCAGTCGAGCGCCGCGAGCTGGATCCACAGCGGCGGCACGGCGGTCAGGCCGGTGATGCGCTCGGTCGCGAGCGCCGTCAGTACGTCGCGCGGCAGCAGGTAGTTCATCAAGACCGTCGTGGCGCCGCTCGCGAACGCGGTGGTGAGCTGGCTGAAGCCCGCATCGAACGACAGCGGCAAGACCGCGAGCAGCCGGTCGCCCGGACCGTTGCCGAGATAGCTCGCGACACTGTTCGCGCCGGCCACCATGTTGCGATGGGACAGCACGACGCCCTTCGGCTTGCCGGTGCTGCCGGACGTGTACAGGATCGACGTCATGTCGGCGTCGATCACGCGCTGCGGCGGCGCACGGCCGTCGAGGAACTCGGTCCAGCCGATGACGCGCGGCACGTTCGTCGACGACTTCAGTTCGTCGTCGAGCTCATCGGTCAGCACGACGCACGACAAGGCCCTGCAGCTCGCGACCGCATCGCGCAGCCCGTACCAGCGATCGCGCGACGTGACGAGGATGCGAACGTCGCAGTCTTCGAGGATGTACGCGACCTGCTCGCTCTTCAACAACGGGTTGACCGGCACGAACACGCCGCCGGCGGCTGCGGCGCCGAACACCGAGACGACGAATTCGATCCGCTTGTCGAGATAGATCGCGAGCCGCTCGGAGCGACCGAGCCCGAGCGCTGCCGCGGCGCCCGCGAAGCGTTCGACGTGCGTGGCGAGGCTCGCGTAGTCGAGCGTCGTGCCGGGCGCCGCCAGCGCGGGCGCCTGCGGATCGCGCTCGGCCGAGACCGCGATCAATTGGTGGAGGAGATGATTGTTCATGCGCTCGATGTTCGGATGGCCGAAGCCATCATGGGCGGGACCTCAGGTCGCGCCCGCTTCGTGGGTGGCCGCTTCCGGCGCGACAGTGTCCGCGGTGACGACCGCGCGCCGCGCAGCGCGTGCTCGCCTGATCGCGTCGAGGCGTGCGACGACGGGCCAGCGATAGGTCGTCGCGTGATACAGCGTCCGCACCTCGTCGCTCCACTTCGTGTGCCACTCCATCACGCGTCCGTAGAACTCGATGCGCGAGAGGCGCTGCGACGCGAAGATGCCGGGCAGGTAGTCGTGTCGCATCAGGAACGCCGGCGACGTGCCGCGGATGGTTTCGTCGAACGCGGTCTTCAGGATCACCATGACGCCGTGATGTTCGATGCACAGATCCATCGCCGCGAGTTGCTCACCGTAGAAGCAGCGATAGATGCGACCCATGCCGCGCGCGCAGAAGCGTTCGAACACGTCGCGATAGAAACGCCCCTGCGCGTTGTCGGCCGACACCGCGGTGCCGCCGGAAGCCTTCCAGCCGGCGCTCTCGAGGCGGCCGTAGTCGACGATCGCCGCAGCGACGTCGGCCGGATCGGTAAGGCAGTCGAAGCGCAGCGCGACGCCTTCGGCGTCGAGCTTGTTGCGCTGCTTCTTCATGTTCGAGCGCAGGTTCTTGCCCCGCGCAGCCCAGTACGCATCGAAGCTGCCGACGATCGTGATGCGCGCGGTGTCGATGTAGTCGAGCGTCGTGACATGCGACGCGTCGGCATCGTCGACGGGCCGTGCGACCTGCTCGGGGTCGAGCTGGCTGATGCCGACCATCGCGATGGTCGAGCCGAGTGCGGCGGCCAGCGCCGACATCCGCGTCGCGTCGGGCAGCCCGGCGGCGCCGTTCTCCTGCAACCACAGGCCGATCGGCGCCTGCGACGGCTGGAAGCTGTCCTGCACGAACGCGTTCGCGCGCGTCACGACGATCGCGTGCGTCGCCGACGCGCTCGCGTCTTCGGCGAACGCGAGCCGCTCGTTGCCACCGCCGAAGTGCGTCAGCAGCGGCCAGACGAAGTCGGAGTGCAGCACC
>CAXTPX010000500.1:0-3305 GCA_964246005.1 uncultured Burkholderiaceae bacterium
CAACTCGTGGCAGGGTGGCGGGTCGAAGGACACCTGGGTGCTGGAGGATTGATGGTCGGTCTTCTCCGGTCCGTCGTTCCCGCGCACGCGGGGGCCCGGCGTCGTTTCCCGGCCTTCGAATGCAACTGCAACGTCACTGGGTTCCCGCCTTCGCGGGAACGACGGTAATGCTCTCCCGCACCGCCGATCACCTGTTCTGGATGGCTCGTTACGTCGAGCGCGCGGAAAATACCGCCCGCATGCTCGACGTCAATCATCAGACGTCGCTGCTGCCGCAGTCCGAACGCAACGCCGAGCAGGGCTGGCGCGCGCTGCTCGGCATCTCGGAATTGCAGGGCAGCTACGACAAGGCCTACGACCGCATCACCGCGCGCTCGGTGATCGACTTCATGGCGCGCGATCCGTCGAACAGCTCGTCGATCTACTCGTGCATCCGCCGCGCCCGTGAAAACGCGCGCGCGGTGCGTGGGTCGCTGACGACCGAGTTCTGGGAGACGTCCAACGCGACCTGGCTCGAACTCAACAGCATCCTCGCCAGCGGCATGATCGAGCACGATCCGACCGAGTTCTTCGAGTGGGTCAAGTTCCGCTCGCACCTGTCGCGCGGCGTGATGATCGGCACGATGCTGAAGGACGAGGCGTTCCACTTCGCGCGGATGGGCACGTTCCTCGAGCGCGCCGACAACACGGCGCGCCTGCTCGACGTCAAGTACCACGGCATGGCCGAGATCGGCCGCCTGGTCGAGCCGACCTCGGTCGAGCGGAGCGATGCGAAGGCGGGCGAACTCGCGACGTCGCACGGCGACTTCTACTACTGGGCCGCGGTGCTGCGGTCGGTGTCCGCGTTCGAGATCTATCGCAAGGTCTACAGCGACCTGATCACGCCGGCCCGTGTCGCCGAGCTGATGATCCTGCGCGGCGACATGCCGCGGTCGCTGTCGGCGTGCATCAGCGAAGTCGTGCTCAATCTCAAGAACGTCAGCAACGACGAGTCGCACGACACCGAGCGCCGCGCCGGCATGCTGAAGGCGGAGCTCGAGTTCGGGCGCATCGACGACATCCTCCAGACCGGCCTGCACGCGTGGCTGACCAACTTCCTCGAACGCGTCAACGACCTGGGCGGGCGGATCAGCGGGAACTTCCTCGTGTGGAACACCTGATCGCGTCGAGGCGCCGTCGCTTCGGAAGATCGGCTTCGGCACAGCGGTCCGGCGTCGCGCGGTCCGGGCGCATCATGAACGGTCGCACGGCGCGGACGGCGCGAGACGCCGGTGCGGCGATCGGTCCTCACCTCTTCATCAGGAGCAAGCGTTGGCTATCCATGTTGCGCTGACGCACGTCACCGACTACCGGTACGACCGGCTGGTCGCGCTGGGCCCGCAGGTCGTCCGCCTGCGGCCCGCCCCGCATTGCCGGACGCCGATCCTGTCGTACTCGCTCTCGATCTCGCCGACCCAGCACTTCATCAACTGGCAGCAGGACCCGTTCGCGAACTACATGGCGCGGCTGGTGTTCCCGGACCTGACCGACCACTTCCGCGTCACGGTCGACCTGGTCGCCGAGATGGCGGTCTACAACCCGTTCGATTTCTTCCTCGAGGACTGGGCCGAGAACTTCCCGTTCCGCTACGACGAGACGCTGGCCCGCGAACTCGCGCCGTACCTGGTCACGCTCGAGGCGACGCCGCTGTTCGCGAAGTTCATCGCGAGCGTCGCACCGCGGAAGGGCGTGAAGGAACGGACGATCGACTTCCTCGTACGCATCAACCAGCGGCTGCAGCAGGACATCCGCTACCTGATTCGCATGGAGCCCGGCGTGCAGACGCCCGAGGAGACGCTGAGTACGGCGGCGGGTTCGTGCCGCGACTCGGGCTGGCTGCTGGTGCAGGCGCTGCGTCATCTCGGGCTCGCCGCGCGCTTCGTCTCGGGCTACCTGATCCAGCTGCGGGCCGACGTGAAATCGCTCGACGGACCGTCGGGCGCATCGACCGACTTCACCGACCTGCACGCGTGGTGCGAGGTCTACCTGCCGGGCGCCGGCTGGATCGGCCTCGATCCGACGTCCGGCCTCCTCGCCGGCGAAGGCCACATCCCGCTCGCGGCCACGCCCGAGCCCGGCAGCGCCGCGCCGGTGGCCGGCGTGGTCAGCCCGAGCAAGGTCGAGTTCAACCACATCATGAAGGTCACGCGGACCTTCGAGTCGCCGCGCGTCACGTTGCCGTACACGCCGGCGCAGTGGAGTGCGATCGATGCGCTCGGGCAGAAAGTGGACCGGCAACTCGAGTCGATGGACGTTCGGCTCACGCAGGGCGGCGAGCCGACCTTCGTGGCCATCACCGATCGCGATGCGGGCGAATGGAATACCGATGCGCTCGGCCCGACGAAGCGCGACTACGCGTTGCGCCTCTTGCCGAAGCTGACCGCGCGCTACGGGCCGAACGGCTTCATGCACTTCGGCCAGGGCAAGTGGTATCCGGGGGAGCCGCTGCCGCGCTGGGCGCTGTCGGCGCTGTGGCGACTCGACGGCGAACCCTGCGTCGCCGACGCGAGCGTGTTCGACGAGGACCTCGCGGACCCCGCGGGGGGCGAGCGCGAGAAGGCCCGTGCGACCGACAAGGGCTGGACCGCCGACGACGCGGCCCGCCTGATCGCGGGCGTCGCGCAAGCCGTCGGCATCGCGCCCGACTACGCCATACCGGCGTACGAAGACGACTTCCAGGGCACCTGGCGACTGGACCGCGTGCCGGTCAATCGCAAGGTCGACGAGACGGTCGCCGCGAAGGCCGACAAGGGGCCCGACGTCACGCCGCCCGTCGGCTTCGTGCTGCCGTTGACGCGCGCCGAAGACCTGACCCACCCGGTGGGTGGCGTCACCGAAGGCTGGACGACGAGCCGCTGGCCGCTGCGCGCGCCGAAGATGTTGCTGACGCCCGGCGAGTCGGCGATGGGTTATCGACTGCCGCTCGACACGTTGCCGTGGGTCGACCCCACGGAGTACCCGTACCTGATCGGTCGCGACCCATCGGAACTGCGGACCGCGTTGCCATCGCTGGCTTCACTGCACGAGCGGCTCGCCACGCCGTCGACGACATCCATCACCGCCGCCGACCTGACGCAGGCACCGCAGGCCGTCGACCCTGCGCTGGTCGCGGTCGGCACGTCGGCATCGTGGGTGGTTCGCACCGCGCTCTGCGTCGAGTTGCGCGGCGGACGCCTGCGCGTGTTCATGCCGCCGGTCGCCGACGTCGAGCGCTACCTCGAGTTGATCGGGGCCGTGGAGCTCGCGGCGCAGTCGCTCGGCCTGTC
>CAXTPX010000501.1:0-3305 GCA_964246005.1 uncultured Burkholderiaceae bacterium
AACGACCTGACCAACGAGCAGAAGCGCAACAAGGACTTCTACGTCGATCTCGACGGCCGGTTGCGCAAGGTCGAGCCGCAGCAGGCCACCGTCGACGGTCAGACGGCGACGGTCGATCCGAACGAAGCGAAGTCGTACGAGGCCGCGCTGGCGCAGTTCAAGACGAGCGACTTCAAGGGTTCGATCGCATCGTTCCAGTCGTTCCTGACGCGCTATCCGTCGTCGGCGTACGCACCGGCCGCGCAGTACTGGATCGGCACCGGCTACTACGCGCAGCGGGACTACAAGGCGGCGATCGCCGCGCAGCAGGTCGTGTTGCGCAGCTATCCGACCAGTCCGCGCGCGGCCGATGCGTTGCTGAACGTCGCGAGCAGCCAGGCCGACATGGGCGACAAGAAGGCCGCGCGGGCGACGCTGGAGTCGTTGATCGCGAAGTATCCGGACGCCCCGGCGGCAGCGACGGCACGTGATCGGCTCCCCAGCGTGCGTTGACGAGCGGGGCCGTTTGACCGAGGACGCGTCGCTTCCTATAATCGCGGTCCTTTGGGTCGTTAGCTCAGTTGGTAGAGCAGCGGACTTTTAATCCGTTGGTCGTGGGTTCAAGTCCCGCACGGCCTACCAAATGGGTCGTCGCAGCGACAACGAAGCCCAAAGCACCACGCATCACCGTTTTCCGTGGGTCGTTAGCTCAGTTGGTAGAGCAGCGGACTCTTAATCCGTAGGTCGAGTGTTCGAGCCACTCACGGCCCACCATCTCCTCGAAGGGCTGCAGAAATGCAGCCCTTTTCCTCGTTCGGATGACCGGCTGGTTCGAGCCTTCCGGTCGCGCAGCGGGACGGTCTTTGATACCCTGAGCAGGCGCCTCGCGCTCGAGGCGATGCCGCCGTCGATTCAGGACCCTCGCTGCATGTCGATCACCCCGCTGCGCCGCTACGCCCCGAGCCCCCAGCAAGAAAGCCGCGACCTTCGCAAGACCGGTCTCGACCCGGACTACTGGTATCCGCTCGCGCGTTCGAAGCAGCTGAAGCTGGGCAAGTCGCTGGCCGTCACCTTTGCCGGCGAGCCGATCGTCCTGGTTCGTCCGAAGAAGGGTGACGTCTACGCGCTCGAGGATCGCTGCGCGCATCGGCAGGTGCCGCTCAGCCTCGGCGTCGTCGTCGGCGAGCGCCTGCAGTGCCACTACCATTGCTGGACCTACGACCGCACCGGCGCATGCGTCAACGTGCCGTACCTCGACGAAGGCAAGCAGTTGCCCAACGGCGTGAAGAACTATCCGGTGCGCGAAGCGTATGGCCTGGTGTTCGTCTATACCGGCTCGCGCTCGGCGCCGGGCTTCGACCGGTTCCCGGACGTGTCGACGCATGCCAAGCCGGCCTACCGGACCCGCACGCTCGACCGCACGATCGGCTGCCACTACTCGTTCATGCACGAGAACCTGATGGACATGAACCATCAATTCCTGCACCGCAGCCTGATGGGTTCGATCCGCGCCACGTTGCTCGACCTGCGCGCAGGCGACGGCTGGGTCGAGGCCGACTACACCTTCTCGCGCGCGGCCGGCAAGCAGCCGCTCGGCGAACGCTTCATGATCAATCGCAAGGACGCGGCGAACGTCACCGACGGATCGATCGACAAGATGACGATCCGCACCGGCTATCCGTACCAGACGCTGCAGTTCTGGACGGCCGGCAGCACCGAGCCCGCGCTCGACCTGTGGAACTGCTACTTCCCGACCGATCGCGAACAGCGGAAGAACCAGACCTACGGGCTGATGATGATCAGGAAACCCGGCATCCCGGGCCTCGTCCACGTCATCTGGCCGTTCATCGTGGCGTTCACGAACGGCATCTTCGGGCAGGACACGGACATCGTCGAAGCGGAGCAGGCGGCGTTCGACGCGCAGGGCGAGGACCGCAACCAGGAGATCTTCCCGGCGATCCAGGCGCTGCGCAGCCTGCTGATCGAGAAGGGTGTGCCGATCGATCCCGGCGAGCGCGCCGTGGTCCGCTTCGTGGACGGCCCGCGGACCTGAGCGGTCGTCAGGCGTCCGTGATGAATCGCACGATGCCGACGTTCACCTCGGCCGGCCGCTCGTGATGCACCCAGTGCGTCGCGTCGGGAAAGTGTCGGACGCTTCCGGCATCGCATAGCGCGAGGCACTCCTCGGCGAGCGACGAATCGAGCGCGCTGTCGCGGTCGCCCCACAGGATCAGCGTCGGCACGGTGATGCGACGCGGCGCCCGGCGCGGCGTGGTCGGCAGCGCGCGGTACCACTCGAGCATCGCGGTCAACGCCCCGGGCTGCGACCAGGCCTCGCGATACACCGCCAGGTCGTCTTCGTCGAACGTGCCGGGTCGCGACGATCGCTGCATCGCCTGTGCGAGCAGCGCGTAGTTCATCGACGACAGCGCCAGTTCGGGCACCCACGGCAACTGGAAAAAGGCGACATACGAGCTCTTGAGCAGTTGCGTCGGATGTCGCAGGACGTGCTCGAGCGCAACGTCGAGGTTGGGTGCGTTGAGAATGACGAGTCGCTCGACGCGGTCGCCGAAGTCCGAGGCCACGCGCCAGGCGACGATGCCGCCCCAGTCGTGACCGACCAGCGCGAAGCGTTCGTGGCCGAGCGCGCCGGCGATCGCGACGACATCGGCGGCGAGTCGATCGACGCGATACGAGGCTGCACCGGTCGGCTTGTCCGACGCGCCATAGCCCCGCTGGTCGGGTGCGACGACGCGATGACCGCCGGCGGCGAGCGGCGCCATCGCCTTCCGCCAGCCGCCTGCGCATTCGGGAAAGCCGTGCAAGAGCAGCAGCAGGGGCCCATCCGTCGGGCCGAACGCGAGCGCATCGAACGTGAGACCGTCCGCGCTGATCGACAGGCGTTCCGGTTCGTCGGTCGAGGCCGGGGTCTTCTTCATGCGCGTTCAGTTCGTTAGTGCACGAGGCGGCAACCGGATCCGCCTGACGTCCGGCAATTCGGCGATCGCGAGCACGGACGAAAGAGGCAGCGTGGCGCGCATCACGCTCCAGCGGGGCGACTGGTCGATCACCGTGCCGTGCGCCGCGGCGACCGCATCCGCGAGCGCCGGCGAGATGGTGCCGTCGATCTGGACCATCACCGGATCATCGCTCGTCATGGCTTCCTCGAAGGGACGCGTCTGCGTCCCATCGGATCCGCGGCCCTGCAGCCGCAGCCGCAGCGGCGTGTCGAGCTTGCTCTCGGCAACGGACCGGGTCGCCTTGATCTCCGGCATCGATGGACCTTCTGTGGGATCCGCAGCGAGTGTCGCGGCAGTGAGGAAGAG
>CAXTPX010000502.1:0-3299 GCA_964246005.1 uncultured Burkholderiaceae bacterium
CACGCGCAGATCGATCGCTGGAACATCGTCGCGTCGCTGAACTACCTTCCGCCTGACGAAGAGATCGCGATCGTGCAGGCGCGCGTGCCGATGCTCGCCGACGAGGCCGGCACGACGCTCGTGCGGCAGATGGTGGCGGTCGCGGCGTTGACCCGCAAGGGCTTCGCAGCCGGCGACCTGTCGACGCTGATGTCGCCGCGCACGGTCATCACATGGGCCGAGAACGTCGAGATCTTTCGCGACCCGGCGACTGCGTTTCGCCTGACGTTCGTCAACAAGTGCGACGAGGCCGAACGGCCGCTCGTCGCCGAATACTTCCAGCGATGCTTCGATCGCGAGCTCGACGAGTCCTATCGGTTCGAGGACGATCGCCTGGCCCGGCGATGAGCGAGGCCCAGCGACGGGCCCGACAGCAGGAGCGGATCGAGAGCCTGTGCGCGGCGACCATCCGCGCGCTCTCAGGCGTTCGGGACCTTCACTTCCGCGGTCGCCGCCTGTATCGCGGCCGGCGCGCCCTGCCCTTCTACGCGCCGCATCTCGCGACGTCGCTCGAGGCCGACGACTTCGCTTCCTTTCGCGGCGCGGCCGACAGCTTCGGCCTGCGACTGGCCAACAGCGATGCCGTGCTCCACCAGGCGCTCGCGCCCGGTGACGCCGTCGAGCGGATGGTGTTCGAACTCCTCGAGCAGTTCCGCTGCGAAGCGCTGGTGCCGGCGGGCATGGATGGCGTGCGACGCAACCTGCGCCATCGTTTCGAGACGTGGTCTCTCGGATTCCATCACGAAGGCGGCACCGAGACCGCTCGCGGCCTGCTGATGTTCGCGCTGGTGCAGATGAGCCGGTCACGCCTGACGGGCGATGCGATCGTCGAAGAACTGGAAGACCTGCTCGAAGCGACGCGTGCCGGTGTCGGCCCGCTGATCGGCAGCGCGCTCGCGGGCTGCAAGCGCGAACGTGCCGATCAGGCCGCCTACGCGCTCCACGCGCTGTCCATCGCGCGCAGCGTCGCCGCCCTGCTGCAGGCGCCGCCGGAGACCGGGGACGACGATGCGTCCGAGCGCGACGAGACCGACGGACTGTCGGCGTTCTTCACGCTGCTGCCGAGCAGCGACGAATTCGACGATGGTGTCGCGCAGGCGGTCTCCGGTCGCAGTCTCGTGCTCGACGGTGCCGACGACGGCTACCGCGTCTTCACGACGACCTACGACCGCGAGGTCGACATCGGCCTGCTGGTGCGTGCGGACCTGCAAGCCGAATATCGCGAGCGCCTCGACCGCCGGATCGCCGCTTCGGGCGTCGACGTCGCGCATGTCGCGCGCGACTTCAAGGCGCTCCTCGCCGAACCGACCCGCGACGGCTGGGACAGCGGGCAGGAAGAGGGAACGATCGACGGTCGGCGACTCGCGCAATTGATCGTCTCGCCGACGGAGCGACGCCTGTTCCGGATCGAGCGCCACGAGCCGGTGGCCGATTGCCTCGTGAGCGTGCTGATCGATTGCTCCGGCTCGATGAAGGAACACATCGAGTCGGTCGCGATGCTGGTCGACCTGCTGGCCCGCGCGCTCGAGCGCGCCGGCGTCGCGTGCGAGATCCTCGGCTTCACGACCAGCGCGTGGAACGGGGGGCGCGCGCAACGCGACTGGTCGCGCGCGGGCCGGCCCCGCCACCCCGGCCGCCTCAACGAAGCCTGCCACCTGCTGGTCAAGCCGGCCTCGACGACCTGGCGCCGCGCGCGGCCGAACGTCGCCGCGCTGCTGAAGGCCGACCTGTTCCGGGAAGGCATCGACGGCGAGGCGGTGGACTGGGCGATGCGTCGCCAGCAGGCGCGCGACGAAGCCCGCAAGCTGTTGATCGTGATCTCCGACGGCTCGCCGATGGACAGCGCGACCCATCTCGCCAACGACGCGCACTACCTCGACCATCACCTGAAGGACGTCGTCCTGCGACACGAGGCGGCCGGCGCGGAGATCTACGGCGTCGGCGTCGGGCTCGACCTCAGTCCGTACTACAGCCGCAGTCACGTGCTGGACCTCTCGGCTTCGGTCGGCATGGCGACGTTCCGCGAGATCGTCGCGATGATCGGTCGCCGGTTCGGGCGTTAGTGCCCGGGAGCTGAGGTAGATTCCAGGCTTTTTCCGCGCCCGCGGACGAAGCCAAGCGCCGCTTCCCATCGATGGATTCCACTCTCGCCAAGGGCCTGGCCGTGCTCGAATGGCTGGCCCGCCAGCAACGCGATTGCCGCGTCGCGGACGTCGCGCAGGCCTTCGGCATGGCGCGCAGCAACGCGCACCGCACGCTGCAGACGCTGGTCGCCTGCGGCTGGGCGCTGCAGGACGGCGCCGGCGGCGCCTATCGCCCGAGCTTCCGGCTGTTCGAGATCGGCACGCTGGTCGGCAACGCCGCGGACCTCGTGACGCTGGTGCATCCGCATCTCGCGCGACTCGCGCAGGCCACCGGCGAGACGATCCACCTGGCCGCCCTCGACGGCGCCGAGATTCTCTACCTCGACAAGTTCGACAGTCCGCTGCCGGTCGCCGCCTACTCGCGCATCGGCGGCCGTGCACCGGCCCATTGCGTCGCGTCGGGCAAGGCGCTGCTCGCCGTCGCGCGTCTCGATCCGGTCGAGCTGCGGCAGCGTCTCGGCGAGCTCGCGGCGCACACGCCCCACACGATCACCGACTTCGATCTGCTCGAGGCGGACTTCAGCCGTGTCCGCGAGCGGGGCTACGCCGAGAACCGCGAGGAGTGGCGCGTCGGCGTCGGCGGGCTCGGCGTGCCGCTCTTCGACGCGCGCGGCAAGGCGGTCGCGGCCGTCGGCATGAGCGTCCCGTACGCGCGCTTCGGCCGTACCCAGGCGCGCCACCTGGCCGATCAGCTGATGGCCTGCGCCCGTGACGCGAGCACGACGCTCGGCTATCGCCCCTGATCGGCCGCCTCGCCGGCAGCACCGCACGGGGCGGCGACCTCGGGTTTTCCCTCGAGAAACAACGCGTCGGTTTCGTTGACCGATCGGAACCCATGCTCTAAGCTGATTCCATATAGTCATACAGCGTTCCAGTTATTGGAACATCAAGTGACACGACGAGACGGGTGCGACAAACGAGGAGACAGACGTGAAGCGAATGTTCAAGGTCCGGCACCTGATCCTGGGTGTGATGTGTCTGCTGTACTTCGTCGCCTACATCGACCGGGTCAACATCTCGGTGGCGGCACCGTTCATCCGCAAGGAGTTCGGGTTGTCGCCGACCGAACTGGGCGTCCTGTTCGCCGCATTCGCGTATCCATACGCTGCCATGCAG
>CAXTPX010000503.1:0-3298 GCA_964246005.1 uncultured Burkholderiaceae bacterium
CGCGCTGCTCGGCTTCCTCAGCATCGGCTTCGGCTGTTCGAACATCGTGCCGGTCCTCTTCACGAGCGCCGGTCGACAGACCACGATGCCGGAAAGTGTCGCGGTACCCGCGATGACGACGATCGGCTATGCCGGCTTGCTGGCCGGTCCCGCGCTCATCGGCTTCGTGGCCCACGCGACGAGTCTGGTCGCCGCGTTCGCGTCGCTCGTCGTGCTGATGCTGTTCGTCGCCGTGACGGCCCGGCGCTTGCCCGCTTGACGATCGGTCGCGTCATCGATTCGCGAACGGTGCGACCGCGGTCGCCACGGTCAGCTGCATCGCCTGCTCGACGGTGAAGCCCTTGCGGCGCAACGCGTCGAAGAAATTCTTCTTGAAGGTGGCGATGCGTTCCGCGGTCTCGGGCCGTTCGGCGATCTTCAGTTGCGCCTCGACGAGTTCCTCGGTGGTCTTCGACACCAGCGGCGCGAGCGATGCCAGCGCGGCCGACCGCTTCTGCAGGTCTTCCTGGCTCATGGGCGGCGACGATGGCGAGGGCGTTTGCGCGTGCACGACGCCGTTGAGACAGGCGGCGGCGAGGCCGACCGAGACGAGGGTCGAAGTCTTCATCGTGAGTTCCTCAAGGCGGGAGTCTGCGTACGACGAGGGTAGCGGAAACGATCGATCGGGCAACCTGAACGTCCCCTGCACGGCTTAGCTACTCCCGCTTGATCTCCTACCTGCTCATCCTCGCGCTCGGCCTCGTCGCCGGCTGTGTCGGCGGCGTGATCGGCACCGGCTCGTCGATCATCCTGCTGCCGGTGCTGGTCTACACGTTCGGGCCGAAGGAAGCGGTGCCGATCATGGCCGTCGCGTCGGTGATGGGCAACTTCGCACGCGTGCTCGCATGGCACCGCGAGGTCGACTGGCGCGCGGTCGCCTGGTACGTGCTGCCGGGCATTCCGGCCGCAGCATTGGGCGCGCGCACGCTGCTCGCGCTGCCACCGGCACTGATCAACCTCGCGCTCGGTGTCTTCTTCCTCTGCATGATTCCGCTGCGACGCTGGCATGCGAAGAGCGATCGACGGCTGCGTCCGCGGCACCTCGCGATCGCGGGTGCGCTGATCGGCTTCATCACCGGCATCGTGCTGTCGACCGGTCCGTTGAGCGTGCCGGTGTTCGTGGCCTATGGCCTCAGCGGTGGCGCCTTCCTGTCGACCGAAGCGGCGAGTTCATTGACGTTGTACGTGAGCAAGGTGATCACGTTCCAGCGTTTCGGTGCGATGCCGATGAGTACCTTCGTCAAGGGGCTGCTGGTGGGCTCGTCGTTGATGATCGGGACGTATGCGGGAAAGGCGGTCGTGAAACGGATGAGCGCGGATGCTTTTCATCACGTGCTCGATGGGGTGTTGCTGTGTGCGGGGGTTGCGTTGATCTGGTCCGCAGTGCGTTGAGGCGTTGGGGAAGACCGAGCAACGACACTGGGTTCCCGCGTGCGCGGGAACGACGGCTCGACTACAACTGCTGAATGAACGCGCGGAGACCCTTCAGCATCATCTCGACCGCGATCGCGATCAGCACCAGGCCCATCAGCCGCTCGAACGCGATCACCACCCGCTCGCCGAGACGTCGCTGCAACCGGTCCGCGAACACCAGCACGACCGCCGACGTCGCGAGCGCGATCGACAGCGCGCCGATCCACGTCAATAGCCGCTCGGGTTCGCGCGACACGAGCAGCAGCACGGTCGCGAGCGCCGACGGGCCCGCGATGGCGGGGATCGCGAGCGGCACGATGAACGGCTCGCCCAACGGCGACGCGCCGAAGATGCCGTCCGGCACCGGGAACACCATCCGCAACGCGATCAGGAACAGGATCACGCCGCCGCCGATCTGCAACGACACGTCGGACAGGCCGAGCGCATCCATGAAGCGATTGCCGAACACCATGAAGAGCAGCAGGATCGCGAACGCGATCAGGCACTCGCGCAGGATCACGAACGCCTTGCGATGCGGCGGCACCGCGCGCAGCGCGGCCACGAAGATCGGGATGTTGCCGAGCGGGTCGGTGACGAGCAGCAGCAGGATGGTCGCCGAGACGAGCGTGTTCTCCATCGTCAGCCGGGGCCCGCGTGCGATCGGTCGAGCACGAAGTCGATGACGTCGTCGAGGTAGTCGTCGAAGTCCGACAGTCCGTGGTCGCTGCCGTCGATGACGCGTCGACGCACGTCGGGATAGCGCGCCACCATCTCGCGCCAGTCGAGCACCTCGTCGCCGGTGGCCGCGACCAGGAGATAGCGCTCGGGACGCGTGACGGGACCGACCCGCAGCGCCTTCAACTCGTCGAGGAACTCGGGGCGGATGTCGATCGTCTCGTCGCTGTGATAGACCGTCTGCACGCCGAGATGGCGGGTCAGGTCGCGGTCGGGCCGTATTGCCGGGTTCAGTAACGCGACGCGGCAGTCGACTCGTTCCGCAATCCAGGTCGCGTAGTAGCCGCCGAGCGACGAGCCGATGATCGACAGCGGCGCGTCGTCCGGTCGGCTCACGATGTCCTCGATCAACACCGCTGCCTCGCCGGGCGAGACCGGCAGTTGCGGACAGTGGTAGCCGGCGATGCCACGCGCCTGCAACCGCGCCTCGATCTGCCGCGCCTTCGTCGAGCGGGGCGACGAGCGGAAGCCGTGCAGGTACAGGATCATCGAACGGCGCGTCGCTTCACGACGACGCCTTGCGCGCCGCACGCAGCTCCAGCGCCGTCAACAGCCTCTCGTGGATGCCGCCGAAGCCACCGTTGCTCATCACGACTACGTGGTCGCCCGGTTGCGCGACGACGACGATCGCAGCGATCAATTGTTCGATGTCGGTGAAGACGGCGGCCTTCGAACCCTGCTTCGCGCGGTCTTCGCCGGTGATGCCTTCGTTCAACGGCGCGAGCGCGCGCGCGAGGTTCCAGCCGAGCGCGTCGCGACCCGTCTTCGCGCCGAAGCCGAACACACGGTCGGCCCCGGCGAGGCTCTTCGCCAGCGCCGCCTTCATCGTGCCGAGCTTCATCGTGTTCGAACGCGGCTCGATGACCGCGACGATGCGTGACGGGCGCGCAGTTGACGATGACGCGCCCTCGATTCGATTCTCGGCAGCGAGACTCCGACGCAAGCCGTCGATCGTCGTCGCGATCGCCGTCGGGTGGTGCGCGAAGTCGTCGTACACGGTGACGCCGTCGATCGTGCCGCGCACTTCCATGCGGCGCTTGACGCCTTCGAAGGTCGACAGCGCCGCGCAGGCCTCGTCGACGGCGACGCCCGCACGCGACGCTGCGATCAG
>CAXTPX010000504.1:0-3293 GCA_964246005.1 uncultured Burkholderiaceae bacterium
GACACGACCGACGTCTATCTCGAGGCCGCGTTCTGGTGGCCCGACGCCATTCGCGGCCGGGCGCGCCGCTACGGCTTCTCGACCGACGCGGCCCATCGCTTCGAACGCGGCGTCGATCCTTCGACCACGGTCGAGCATCTCGAACGCATCACGCGTCTGGTCCTCGACATCTGCGGCACCGATGCGACGCGCGTCGGACCGATCGACGACCAGGTCGTCGACTTGCCGGCGCGTGCGCCGGTGCGGATGCGCGTGGCGCGAGCCGCGACGGTGATCGGGATCACGATCGGTGGCGACGAGATCGCGGCCATCTTCGACAGCTTCGGCTTCACGTACGACCGCGAGGTCGTCGGTCGCGAGGAGACCTTCGTCGTATCGGCGCCGACCTATCGCTTCGACATCGAGATCGAGGAAGACCTGATCGAGGAAGTGGCGCGCGGTCATGGCTTCGAGAAGATCCCCACGCATCTGCCGATCGCGCGCCACGTCATGCGCGCGCAGCCCGAGGAACGTCGCAGCACCCATGCGCTCGCCGACGCGCTTGCCGCGCGCGACTATCACGAGGCGATCAACTACAGCTTCGTCGAAGCGGCGTGGGAGCGCGACTTCGCCGGCAACGACGAGCCGATCCGCCTGTTGAACCCGATCGCCGCGCCGCTCGCCGTGATGCGCTCGTCGCTGATCGGCAGTCTCGTCGCGAACGTCAGGTTCAACGCGAACCGCAAGGCGACGCGGGTGCGGATGTTCGAGATCGCGAAGGTGTATCGCCGCGATGCCGAGGTGTCCGACGGACCGCTGTCGGTCCGCGGTATCGCCCAGCCGCTGCAGGTCGGCGCGATCGCGTGGGGCGGTGTGGCAAGCGAGCAATGGGGCGTGCCGCATCGGCCGGTCGACTTCTTCGACATGAAGGCGGACGTCGAGGCGTTGTTCGTCGCACTCGGTCAGGGCGCGAAGCCGACCTTCGTCGCGGCCGAGCACCCGGCGCTGCATCCGGGGCGTAGCGCTCGCGTCGAAAGCCGCGGTCGCGTGGTCGGCTACGTGGGCGAATTGCATCCGCGCTGGGTACAGCGCCATGAACTGGTGTCTGCGCCGATGGTGTTCGAGATCGCTGCCGATGCGCTGCTGGCGGCGTCGTTGCCGACCGTCGAAGCCGTGTCGCGCTTTCCGACGGTGGTCCGCGATCTCGCGTTGATCGTCGATGCGGCGCTGCCGGTGGCGAACGTGATGGACGCGATCGACGGAGCGCGAAATCGGGATGGCGCTGGTGATCACGGACTGATCCGCGACGTCAAGCTATTCGATCAATACCGCGGCAAAGGCTTGAATGAAAACGAGAAGAGCCTTGCCTTCCGATTCTGGTTGCAAGATACTCGACAGACCCTGGAAGAGACGGCGATCGAGGCCGCCATGGCAAGGATCGTGGCAGACCTCGGCATGAGTGTCGGTGCGCGCTTGCGGTCCTAGCCTTCGGCTGACTGCCGATAACGTCGCAACGTTGCATCCACCAAAGCCGATCGCGCCACCACATCGCAGTGCAAGCAGCGCCCCTCGCGAATCGGCGTCCGGGCGTTCAGGTATGCCATCGTCGAGCGATTGCGGAGAACCACAGCGCATCATGCAAGCCCCGTCTTCCCCGATCGTCAGATCCCGCCGTGCGCCCGCGGCCTCCGCCACGCTGACCAAGGCCGAACTGGCCGAACTGTTGTTCGAGCGGGTCGGTCTGAACAAGCGCGAAGCGAAGGACATGGTCGATACGTTCTTCGAGGAAATCCGCTTCGCGCTGCAGCGCGGTGACAGCGTCAAGCTGTCGGGCTTCGGCAATTTCCAGTTGCGCGACAAGCCGCAGCGGCCCGGTCGAAACCCGAAGACCGGCGAGGCGATTCCGATCACGGCACGGCGCGTCGTGACGTTCCACGCGAGCCAGAAGTTGAAGGCGGTCGTCGAAGGCGACGAGGCAGGGGCGACCACCCACGCCGACGACCGCGACGACGAGCGCGCGGCCGCCTGAGCACGGCGCCTTCGCGAGTCGATCCATAGCCGATCCGGACCGGACCAGAGCTCCAGGCTTCGATACAGCGACGACGGACCCAGCGCGTGCTCAAAGGCGATCTCCAGCCACAGCCGCTTCCGCCGATCCCGGCCAAGCGCTATTTCACGATCGGCGAGGTCAGCGAGCTGTGCGGGGTCAAGCCGCACGTGCTGCGCTACTGGGAGCAGGAGTTCACGCAGCTCAAGCCGGTCAAGCGTCGGGGCAACCGCCGCTATTACCAGCATCACGAAGTTCTACTGATCCGTCGCATCCGCGAGCTGCTGTACGAGCAGGGCTTCACGATCAGCGGCGCCCGCAACCGCCTCGACGTGCGGGGTGAGCCGAAGCAGAACGGTGCGCATCCGGTCGACAGCGAGATCGAACCGGCGGTGTGGCGCAATGGCCACGCGAGGGCGGCATCGTTGCCGGCCGATGGAAACGTGAGCGTCGGCACGGCCCCGATCGACGCCCTCTCGATCCGTGAGGAACTGCTGCAGATCGCTGCGCTGCTGCGCCCCTGAGCGTCGGGCGACCGCGCCGATGTCGCGAAGCACTTCGCCAACGTCGACGTCCTGCTCCGGTTACCGTCCATTTACAAGTCGTCACAGGGCGGACACGAGCGATTCGTCGGCCATTGACCGCGGTCTCCCAGCATCGGGGTCGTTCCGTCCAGCCCAGGTACCCGCATGTTCGATCCTCCTGCATCCATGACGTCGTCCGCCGAGCCATCGACGGACACCTTCGATGGACCGGCCCACGGCGCGCAGACGCGCTCGCCGGTGTTCGGCGATGTCGCGACGATGCTGCGCCTCGTCCAACGGGTGGTGCCGTTCCAGCGTCGTATCGTCCACGCAGGCGATGGCATCTATCGGGCGGGGGAGTGCTTCGACTCGCTCCATATCCTGAACGCCGGCGTCTGCAAGCTGGTCAACGTCGCGCCGGGGGGTCGCGAGAAGATCGTGTCGATCCAGTTCCGCGGCGACTGGATGGGCTTCGACGGGATCGGCAGCGGCACCTTCAAATGCGATGCCATCGCGCTCGACACCGGAGAGGTCTGGACCTTGCGTTACGATGCGGTCCTCGCGGGCTGCGTCAAGTCTCCCGCTCTGGTCACGGCGTTGCACATCGCGATGAGCAGGGCGATCGTCGGCGAACGCGACTCGCTGATGTCGCTTCGTACCCTGTCGGCCGATGCCCGGGTGGCCGACTTCCTGCGCTTCTGGTCCGCGTCGCTCGCCGAGCGGGGCATGCGTTCCGACCGCAT
>CAXTPX010000505.1:0-3292 GCA_964246005.1 uncultured Burkholderiaceae bacterium
CTTCTCGCACCTCGCCAACATCGCCGAGGACCGGCATCACGTGCGTCGCCACGACCTGCACGAGCGCGCGGGACACCTGCAGGCGGGCTCGCTCGCGACCGCCTTCCGGCGCTTCGAGGCCGCGGGCATCCCGCGCGGCGAGGTCGTGCGCGCGCTCGAACACGCGCACATCGCCCCCGTGCTGACCGCGCACCCGACCGAAGTCCAGAGAAAGAGCATCCTCGATGCGGAACGCGACATCGCCCGCCTGCTGGAGAAGCGCGAGACGCTGACCATCGAGCGTGACCGGGTCGAAACCGAAGGCTTCATCCGCGCCCGCGTCGCCCAGCTGTGGCAGACGCGCATGCTGCGTGCCGAGAAGCTCACGGTCGCCGACGAGGTCGAGAACGTCCTGTCGTTCTATCAGCTGACGTTCCTGCGGCAGATCCCGCGGCTCTACGCGGACATCGAAGCGCTGCTGCCCGGCGAGCCGATCGCGACGTTCTTCCGCATGGGCAACTGGATCGGCGGCGATCGCGACGGCAACCCGTTCGTGACGGCCGACACGTTGCGTCACGCGTTCGCGCGGCAGTGCGAGACGGTGCTGCGCTTCTATCTCACCGAGGTCCACGCGCTCGGCTCGGAACTGTCGATCTCCGCGAGCCTCGCGCCGGTCTCCGAGGCGATGCGGGCGCTGGCGGCGCGGTCGCCCGACCGCACGGCGCACCGCAACGACGAACCCTACCGACGCGCGCTCATCGGCATGTACGCGCGTCTCGCGGCGACGCTGTTCGACTGGACCGGCACCGAGGCGTTGCGACACGCGGTGCCGCCGCAGGACCCGTACGCGGCCGCATCCGAGTTCCTGTCCGATCTCGCGACCATCGACGCGTCGCTGCGCAGCCACCAGGCGGCGGCCCTGGTCGGGCCGCGACTGCATCCCCTGATGCGCGCGGTCCGGGTGTTCGGCTTCCACCTCGCGACCGTCGACCTGCGCCAGAGTTCGGACCAGCACGAGGCCGTGATCGCCGAGCTGCTCGCGGTCGCGAAGGTCGAGCCGCGCTATCGGGAGCTCGACGAGCCCGGGCGTTGCGCGCTGCTGCTGCGCCTCCTCGACGACGCTCGTCCGTTGCAGGTCAGAGCCGCTTCGTACGGCGACCAGACGCGCAGCGAACTCGCCGTGTTCGAAGCGGCGCACGCGATGCTCGAGCGTTACGGACCGGACGCGATCGACCACTACATCATCTCGCACACCGAAGCGGCGAGCGACCTGCTCGAAGTGATGGTGCTGTTGAAGGAAGCGGGCCTGCTGCGCGGTACGCTGGCCGACGGCGCCGTATGCGACCTGATCGTCGTGCCGCTCTTCGAGACCATCGCCGACCTTCGCAATGCGGCCTCGATCATGGAGGCGGTCTACACGCTGCCCGGCGTGGCCGCGATGATCGCGCGCTCCGGCGGCGAGCAGGAGATCATGCTCGGCTACAGCGACAGCAACAAGGACGGCGGCACGTTCACGAGCAACTGGGAGCTGTATGTCGCGGAGCTCGCGCTGGTCGAGCTGTTCGGTCGCATGAAGCGCGAGCACGGCATCACGCTGCGCCTCTTCCACGGCCGCGGCGGCACGGTCGGGCGCGGCGGCGGTCCGAGCTACGAGGCGATCCTCGCGCAGCCGCCCGGCACGGTGAACGGCCAGTTGCGCGTGACCGAACAGGGCGAGGTGATCGCATCGAAGTACTCGCATCCCGAGATCGGGCGACGCAACCTCGAGACGCTGATCTCGGCGACGCTCGAGGCGACCTTGCTCAGCACGACGACCGGCGCACCCGCCGCGTTCGTCGATGCGGCACGACAGATCAGCGACGCGAGCTATCGCGCGTATCGGAAACTGGTGTACGAGACGCCCGGCTTCACGGACTACTTCTTTTCCGGCACGCCGATCCGCGAGATCGCCGAACTGAACCTCGGCTCGCGACCGGCTTCGCGGAAGGCGTCTCGTGCCATCGAGGACCTGCGTGCGATCCCGTGGGGCTTCAGCTGGGGACAATGCCGCGTCTCGCTGCCCGGCTGGTTCGGCTTCGGCGCCGCCATCGAGGTCTATCTGCAATGCGATGCCGCCGAACGACGCCGCCGCCTCTCGCTGCTGCGCCGCATGTACCGGCAGTGGCCGTTCTTCCGCACGCTGCTGCTGAACCTCGACATGGTGCTCGCGAAGAGCGACCTCGCGATCGCGTCGCGCTACGTCGACCTCGTCCTGGACCAGCGATCCGGCAAGCGCATCTTCGCGGCGATCCGGGCCGAGTGGGATCGCACCAGCGCGGCCTTGACGTCGATCACCGGGCACGCCGGGCGGCTCCACACCAATCCCTCGCTCGCGCGATCGATCGAGCATCGCTTCCCGTACCTCGACCCGCTGAACCACCTGCAGGTCGAGCTGATGCGGCGTTCACGGCATCGGCGCGACGCGGGCGAGGCCGGCAGCGCGCGCGTTCGGAACGGCATCCACATCTCGATCAACGGACTGGCTGCGGGACTGCGCAACACCGGCTGACTCCCTTCACGCGGCCATCCCGGCGTGCGCCTTGCGGGCCCGTTCGAAGAGACGCGGCGCCTCGGCGCGTTCGGTCCAGGCAGCGAACGAGGCCGTTGGTCCGCGCCAGTGCAGTGCCTCGACGTCGTCGAACAACGGCTCGTCGTCCCGCAACGTCGCAATCCGCTTGAACAGCAACGCGAGCTCGAGGTCGTCGCCGAGCACCGACGCCGGGAAGGTCTCGATCGGGCCGTGGCGATTGAGGAGCCGCGCAGCACCGACGGCGCCGATGCCGGCGATGCCCGGGTAGCCGTCCGCCGCGTCGCCGACGAGCGCGAGGTAGTCGGCGATCAACGCCGGTGCCACGCCGAATTTCCTGCGAACGCCTTCGGCGTCGCGGATCTGCTTGCCACGTCGATCGACCTGCACGACGCGGTCGTTGCGGACGCATTGTGCGAGGTCCTTGTCCGGCGTCCAGATGCAGACCTTGTCGACGGCCGGCTCCGCGTCGGCAAGCCGCGCGGCCGATGCGAGCGCATCGTCGGCTTCGAGTTCGACCATCGGCCACACGACGACGCCCATCGCAGCCAGCGCTTCCTCGAGCGGCCCGAACTGCGCGACGAGGGCCGGCTCGATCCCGTCGCCGGTCTTGTAGCCCGGCCAGAGCCCGTTGCGGAACGACTCGATGACGTGATCGGTCGCGACGCCGACGTGCGTCGCTTCCTGCTCGATCAGTTCGAGCACCGACTGCAGCACGCCGGTTACCGCACCGAGCGGCCGGTCCTT
>CAXTPX010000506.1:0-3279 GCA_964246005.1 uncultured Burkholderiaceae bacterium
GCTTCTCGTCGACGACCGTGGACACATGGTCGAAGCGGGCGCCGTAGTTGATCGTCAGCGCCTGTGTCGGCCGCCACTCGTCCTGCACGTAGAGCCCGTAGGTCAACCCTGCGAGATTCGAGCGGTCGTGGATCGTGAACGGCGTCGTGCCGGTCTGGTTGCCGTCGCTGTCCGCGGCGAAGACGGTCGACGCGCTGTCGGTCGTGAAGCGCTCTCGTTGCGCGAAGAGGCCGGCCCGCAACGTGTGGTCCGCGCCGATCTGCAAGCCGAAGTCACCCTGCAAGCCCAAGGCCTCGTTTCGCCGCAGCACCTGCGACGCGACGCCGTTGAACAGCAGGTCGCCGAGCGGATCGGGTTGGTAAGCCACATCGGTGTAGCGATGGAACACCGACACCTGGAAGTCGACCTTGTCGCCCGGACTCGCCTGCCAGGTCGCAATTTCGAACGTGTTCTTCTCGTTCTGCTTCGCGTCGAATTTCGACGAGTCGACCGTCGGGTCGCCACCGATCGAGTAGCGCTGCGTCTGGCCGGCGACGTTCGGAATCTCGAAGCGGTTGTCCGAGGTGCCGACGATGAAGCTGACGCGGTTGTCCGCATCGATCACGCGCGACAGGTTGGCGAAGCCCTTCTGCTGGCGCGTCGTGTCGTGCAGCGCGTTGCGACTCGACGTCGGGTTCTCGATGCCCTCGTCGTCACGCAGGAACGATCCGGTCACGAACGCGCTCCACCCGTCGTAGGTGCCCGAGAACTCCGCACTGCCCTCGCCGTGACCGCGGGACCCGCCGAGGACGCTGACGTTGCCGCCGTTCTCGAAGCCGGTCCCCCGCGTGCGGATGTCGACGATGCCGGCCGTACGATAGCCGTACTGCGCCGGCAACGCGCCCGTCAGGATGTTGATCTGGTCCGCGAAGCGCGTGTCGAGCGACTGCCCGAAGCCGGAGATCGCTTCGGGAATCACGACCCCGTTGATGCGGTACTGCAGGTTCGAGTGGTCGCCGCGCACGTGCAGTTGGCCGTAGCTGTCCTGCACGACGCCCGGCGCCTGCAGGATCAGTTGATTCAGCGGCGTGGCATTGCCGAGAGGCAGGGCCTGGATGTCGCTCTTGTCGAAGCGGTAGATCGTGCTGCCGGTCTCGGGCGACAACCCGTTGCGGGCGTCGTCGAGCCGCTTGCCGACGATTTCGACGGTCGTCAGCTTCTCGACCGGGGCTTTCGGGGTGCTCGGTTGCGCGACGCTCGACGGCGCGTCGGATTGAGCCTCGTCGGCACGCGACGGCTGGCAGGCGAACTGGGTCGTGACGAGCGTCGTGGCCAACGCCAGCGCGCGCCGTGGTGGCAATCTCATTGCGAATCTCTCCTGAACCGGGATGGAGCCGGTCCGTCTCGAACGATGCGGACCGGACGCGCTGCGTTTTCAGGCGAGAAGGGGCGGGGCTCGGCTCCGGTAGGCGGCGAAGAACGCCAGGTCGAGATGCGGGAGGACGAAGGCCGTGACGCGCTCCGGGGTCGACACGACCGGCGCGAACGCAGGAACGGTGCCGCTCAGCGCGTGATCGAGATGCGCGACCGCCAGACACTTCGCGCAGACCAGTTCCTGCGGGTCGTTCGACTCGCGCTGCGGATCGAGGCCGGCGCTCGCCGCCGACAGCTGCGCGAGTCCGTGGCCGAGCAGATGCAACCCCGCCTGCTGCTGCGAGAAGATCAGCAGCGCGGCGAGCAAGAAGCGGAAAACGAGACGCGCCAGGGACATCCGTCGAGTCTGCCGCAAACGGTGCGGGAGGCGCAACCTCATAGGGTGGGAAGGCCCGGAGAGCCTTCGAGGCCCATGCTAGACTTGTAAAAAAATCCGACTCGGGCCCCCCGACTCGGGCCCCAATTGCCGGCGCATGGCGAGCAACCGCGCCATCGCGAGATGGTCTTTGCAGTGGAGCAGGTGTGGCATTTTCGGGGCTGTTCGGCAAAAAGAAACCGCGGGAGGCCGAGTCGCGCGAGCGATCGGCGCGGGACGCCGCGCGTTCGGACATCTCGCCGCGCAAAGCCAGCGCCGACGCGTCCGGTAGCGGTCGTCGGGGGCCCTCCACCCGGTCGCCGCCGACGCTTTCCCCTCGCGACGTCGCGCGGGCGACCGCCGAGAAAATCGACCTGATCGAGTCGCAGATCGAGTCGGAGATCCTGCAGTCGCGCAGCAATTTCACGGCGTCGCGCATCGCCGGGGCGGGCCGGAGCGGCAAGGCCCAGGCCACCCGTACCGGGATCGAGCAGGCAGGCGACGTGAGCGGTCTCGGTACCGCCACCGAGCTGATGCTCGGCGATTCCCATCTCGCCAATTCGATGGTGATCGGCGCCGGCGGCAACCCCGTCCTCGAAGAAGCGGCGATCCTCTATGCGAACGGGCAGGACCTGCCGGCCGTGGCGGTCCTCGCCGGCGCGGTCGCGACCGACCGCAGCCCCGAGACGTGGCAGATGTTGATGGAGCTCTACCAGTCGCTCGGCAAGCGCGCGGAATTCGAGACGCTGGCGATCGACTTCGCGGTGCGCTTCGAGACGTCGGCGCCCGCATGGTCCGACACGCAGACCCGCAAGCCGCGGATCGCGGCGGTTGCGCCGGCGCAGCGTGCCGCGATCGTGTTCAAGGGCGCGCTCGACGCCCGCATCGTTCCGCAACTCGAGCAGCTGAAGAAGCTCGCCCAGCGAAATCCGACGCTCCACCTCGAGTTCGATCAGGTCAGCTCGGTCGACGCCGCGGGCGCCGACCTCATCCTGCGCGTCTTCGCCGCGTTCCAGAAGTCCAAGCACGAGGTTGCCATCAGCGGCGCGAGCGAGCTCGCCGAACGGTTGCGAGCGGCCATCGAGGTGGGGCGACGCGACGCGTCGAACGCGGTGTGGATGCTGCTGCTCGAGATCTACCGCATCCTCGGACGGCAGGCGGCGTTCGAGGAAACCAGCATCGACTATTGCGTCACGTTCGAGGTCTCGCCGCCGTCGTGGGAGCCGGCCTCGGCGAAGTATCTCGTCGAGAACCAGTCATCGTCGCCGATGCCGGCCGAGGCGCCGGTCGCCGACGACGAGGCGCTCGGGCCTGACATGGTCGGCCTCTCCGGCGAGATGGTCGGCAAGAGCGAGCCCGACCTGCAGCGCCTGACGCTGTTCGCGACGACCCACGACCGCATCGTGGTCGATTGCTCGCGACTCGTGCGCGTCGACTTCACCGCTGCGGGGCTGCTCCTCAACTGGGCGGTGGGCATGCGCGGTTCGAAGAAGGACATCGAGTTCGTGAAG
>CAXTPX010000507.1:0-3269 GCA_964246005.1 uncultured Burkholderiaceae bacterium
ACCCCGGTGAGCGCTTCGTGTTCGCCGACGCCGCGCGAACGCTCGAGTCGATCGCCGAGACGAAAGGCGAAAGCTTCTATCGCGGCGAGGTCGCGAAGCGCATCGCGGCGCACAGCCGCGCATGCGGCGCGGTGATGACCGAACAGGATCTCGGCGACTATCGCGTCGACTGGGTCGACCCGATCGAGAAGGGCTACCTGGATCGCCATGGCGTCCGGCACGTGCTGCACGAGATCCCTCCGAACGGCCAGGGCATCGCAGCGTTGATGGCGCTCGGCATCGTGGCGGAGCTCGACATCGCGCGTCATCCGGTCGACTCGGTCGAAGCGCAGCACCTGATGATCGAGGCGATGAAGCTGGCGTTCGCCGACGTCTATCGCTACGTGGCCGACCACCGCCACATGGACGACGTGACCACGGCCCATCTCCTCGACGAGGCCTACCTCGCCGATCGCGCGCGCTCGATCGACCCGAAGCGAGCCACCGACTTCACGCACGGCGTGCCGTCCAAGTTCATTCGACCGGGCGGCACGATCTACCTGACGACAGCCGACGCGTCGGGGATGATGGTCAGCCTGATCCAGTCCAACTACATGGGCTTCGGGTCCGGCGTCGTAGTCCCGGGCACCGGCGTCAGCCTGCAGAATCGCGGACACGGCTTCTCGCTCGATCCGTCGCATCCGAACGTCGTCGCCGGTGGCAAGCGGCCGTTCCATACCATCATCCCCGGCTTCCTCACGCGCACCGTCGCGGGTCCAGCCGGGCCGATGCAGGTGCCGCAGATGAGCTTCGGCGTGATGGGCGGCAACATGCAGCCGCAAGGACACCTGCAGACGCTGGTGCGCATGCTGACGTACGGCCAGCAACCGCAGGCCGCGTGCGACGCGCCGCGCTGGAAAGTCGGCACCGGCCTGTCGCTCGACTGCGAGCCGACGATGGCGCCGGCGCTGCGGGATGCGCTGCTCGCGCGGGGTCATCGGATCGAGTCGATTCCCGATCCCTACATGGACTTCGGCGCCGGCCAGTTCATCTGGAAATTGTCCGACGACGCGGAGGACGGCTACGTTGCCGCGAGCGATGCGCGTCGCGATGGTCAGGCCGTCGGATTCTGAGCGGTCCGGAAAGGGCGCGGCACCCCGGACGACCCCTCTGTTCGAACGATCGCGCCGTACCCCCTCGGGTATCATCGGGTCCCATGCCGAAGGACCGGTAGCGCTCGCCGGCGCGGCCTTCGGCCGACCACCGAACCAGATGTACTCGAACCCGAAACCGACCATGCAGCAAGCCGCGACGAACGACCCGGATGCGACGACAGCGACGACGACGACGCCGGCATCGAACGATGGCCTCGAGCGCGAGCTCGCCCGACTGATCGTCGAGGCGCTCAACCTCGAGGTGCGGCCCGACGAGATCACGGCCGACTCGCCGCTCTACGGCGAGGGTCTCGGACTCGACTCGATCGACATTCTCGAGGTCGCGCTGGTGGTGTCGAAGAAGTACGGATTCCAGTTGCGGTCCGACGACGAGGACAACGTGAAGATCTTCACGTCGCTGGGCAGCCTGGCCGCGCACATCGCCGCGCATCGAACCAAGTAGTCGCCGGGCGAGCGGCTCGACGGTCGTGCATTCGCATCCGCTTCACACGTCCGGATCGCAGACGGCCACGCCGCAGACGCCGCGCGCGGCGCTGGTCGGCGCTGCCACGCTCTTCGTCGTCTACTTCGCGGCGCTGCACCTCCTGATCGTTCGCGGTGTCGCGCCGTGGCTGACGATCGGGCTGATCGTCGGACCGTGGGTCGCGGCGCTGGCGACGACCGTCCTCAAGCTGGCACCAGCGGCCACGCGGCGCGCGCGCGCGCTGCGCTTCGTCGTCGTGACCGGCGCGCTGGGGCTCCTCGCATGGATCTTCGGCGACCGGCTCGCCGGTCGTGTCGACGTCGTGCTGTATGTCGAGAATCTCGCCTTCCTCGTCGCGCTGTCCGGGCTCTTCGCCGTGACCTTGTCCGGCGCCCGCGAACCGTTGATCACGCGCCTCGCCCGCACCGCGCGCGGCGGGCGGTTACCGCCGCAGGCAGTGAGCTACACGCGCGGCGTGACGGTCGTCTGGGCGGCCTTCTTCGCCACGATGGCGGTGCTGTCGACGCTGCTCTTCGTCACGCAGTCGCGCGTCGTCTGGTCGACCTTCGTGAACCTGTCGATCTGGCCGTCGATGGCCGTGCTGTTCGCGATCGAATACGCGGTGCGGGTCCGCATGCTGCGCGACATTCCGCACGTGCCGATGATGAGCGGCATCGACGCGTTCCGACAGCACCGTGCCGATCCGGTCGTCACCGCGGTGGGAAACGAATGAGCGCGACGCTGCCGTTGCTCGCAGGCTTCGAGTCGCTCGATGCGGTGTTCGCGTGGCGCCGCGGCGAGCCCGTGACGTGCGCCCGCTTTCTCTCGGACGTCGACGCGTTGGCCGCAGCGTTGCCCGATCGCGGCTGCGTGCTGAATGTCTGCGCCGATCGCTACCGCTTCGCCGTCGGACTGGGTGCGGCGATGGCCCGCGGGCAGATCAGCCTGCTGCCGCCGTCCACGCACGCCGGGACGGTGCGTCAGCTCTCGACCCGGTTTCCGGACGTCTACTGCCTGGCCGAAACGCCGCAGCCCGACATCGATCTGCCGCAGACGATCTTCGTGGAGCCGGTCGCGTCGGACGACGTGCCGGCGGCGCGGGAGATTCCATCGATCCCGCTCGATCGAACGGTCGCGCACGTCTTCACGTCGGGCTCGACCGGGACGCCGACGCTGCATCGCAAGCGCTGGGGCCCGCTCGTCATGAACGTGCGGTCGGAAGCCGAGCGGCTCGGTTGCGCCGGTGCCGGCTCGCCGCTCGCGATCGTGGCGACGGTCCCGGCACAACACATGTACGGCTTCGAGTCGTCGTTGTGGATGGCGATGCAGAGTGGCGTCGCGATCGTCGCCGAACGACCGTTCTACCCGGCCGACATCACCGCGACGCTCGAGCGCATCCCCGGCCGTCGCATGCTCGTGACGACGCCGTTCCACTTGAAGGCATTGCTGGCCGAGAGCACGCGTCTGCCGTCGGTCGAGCTCGTGCTGTGCGCGACGGCGCCGTTGTCCCTCGGGCTCGCGGAGGAGGCCGAACGTCGCTTCGGTGCGCCGGTCGCCGAGATCTACGGCTGCACGGAGACCGGTCAGCTCGCATCGCGGCGGCCGACGGTCGATCCCTGCTGGCTGCCGCTCGGCGAGGTCCGCGTGGCCAT
>CAXTPX010000508.1:0-3268 GCA_964246005.1 uncultured Burkholderiaceae bacterium
GGCTGCCACACCGTCGACCGCGATCGACCGTATGCAGGTGGCCTGTCGATCGACACGCCGTTCGGCGAAGTGCTGACGACCAACCTCACGCCCGACGTCGAGACCGGCATCGGCGCGTGGTCGTTCAGCGCGTTCCAGCGCGCGATGCGCGAAGGCGTGTCGCGCGACGGTCATCATTTGTACCCGGCGTTCCCGTACACGTCGTTCACCGCCACGACCGACGACGACCTCACCGCGCTGTACGCGTTCCTGATGTCGCAGCCGGCGATCGCCCACGTGGTGCCACCAACGCGGCTCGCGTTCCCGTTCGGCATCAGGCCGTTGATGGCCGCGTGGAACGGACTCTTCCTGTCGCCCGGCATGCGCACGGCGACGCAGAGCCGCGGCGAGTACTTCGTCAACGGACTCGGGCATTGCGGCGCGTGCCACACCGAACGCAACGCGCTCGGCGCCGAGCGCGAAGGTGCAGCGTTGCTCGCCGGCGCGATGGTCGATGGCTGGGAGGCACCGGCACTGACGGCGCTGTCGCGTGCGCCGGTGCCGTGGACCGAAGCCGCGTTGTACGACTACCTGCGGCGCGGTTACAGCAGCGAGCACGGCGCCGCGAACGGTCCGATGGCGCCGGTGGTGCTCGGCCTCGCTCCCGCGAGCGACGACGACGTGCGGGCGATGGCCGAGTACCTCGCGTCGCTGGCGGAGCCGACCGCTCCGGATCGTCGTGAAGAGGCGATCGCCGACGCATCGTCGATGCGACCGCCACCGGACGCGTCCTCGCGCCTCTTCGAGTCCGCTTGCGGCGCGTGCCATCACGATGGCGATGGCCCGCGCCTGCTCGGCGCCAACGTGCCGCTCGCGCTTTCGACGAAGTTGCACAGCGATCGTCCTGACAACCTGCTGCGTGTGATCGTCGAAGGCGTGCGCGAGCCGGCGGGGCGCGACGTCGGCTTCATGCCTTCGTTCGCCGAAGCACTCGACGATCGTCAGATGGTGGATCTCGTGCGATGGATGCGTCGCCGCTTTGCGCCGGACAAGGCCGCGTGGGTCGATCTCGAACACACGGTACAGCGGGTACGACGCCACGAGTGATCGCCTCGACCGTGGCCGGTACCTCCCGCGTCGTCGTTCCCGCGGAGTCGGGCCAGCGTCGTCGGGTGCGATGGCGATACCGAGCAGCGACACTGGATACCCGCGTTCGCGGGAACGAAGACTTCGAGCTGACGGAATCTCTTGCTGTTCGCCGGAGCGACGAAATCAAGAGGAGCGATCGCTCCAGGCACCGTCGTCCCCGCGGAGGCGGGGACCCAGCGTCGTTGCGATGCTTGCATTCAGGCCTCACGACATCGCGCAAACGACACTGGGTTCCCGCCTGCGCGGGAACGACGATATCGAGCTGACGGACGCTCTTCCTGCTGTCGTCCCGGCGCAGGCCGGGACACAAGCGGCTTGTGATCGGGCGTTTCGAACTTGGGCCCCGGCCTACGCCGGAGTGACGAAGAAAAGGGACTCCCCGCTTTCAGCCCCGTCATGCCCGCCGAGACACGAGGCTTCATAATCGCGCCCCTGCGATCGACCGGCCGCCCACGCGGACCCCGATCGAACCTTGCCGATTCCGTACCGTGCTCCGCACCGACTTCGATTTCGACCTACCCACCGAACTGATCGCGCAGCATCCGCTGCCGCAACGCTCGGCCAGCCGGCTGTTGTGGTCGACGGAGGATGGCTTGCAGGATCGGCGCGTCGACGAGCTGCCGTCGCTGCTGCGCGCCGGCGACCTGCTGGTGTTCAACGACACGCGCGTGATCAAGGCGCGGCTCTTCGGACGCAAGGAAAGCGGTGGCCGCATCGAGGTCCTGGTCGAGCGCATCGAGGGCCCACGGCGCGCGCGCGTTCAACTGCGCGCGAGCCATTCGCCGAAGGCCGGATCGACGCTGACCTTCGGCGACGACGCGACAGCGGCAGCGACGGTGCTCGGACGCGACCAGGACTTCTTCGTACTCGAGTTCGATCGCGACGTCGATGCGGTGCTCGATGCGCACGGTCGCTTGCCACTGCCACCCTACATCGAGCATCACCCCGACGCAGCCGATGCCGAGCGCTACCAGACCGTCTGGGCACGGGCGCCCGGCGCCGTGGCGGCACCGACGGCGGGCCTGCACTTCGACGCTCCGCTACTCGACACATTGGCCGCGCATGGCATCGATACCGCGGCGCTGACGCTGCACGTCGGCGCCGGCACCTTCGTCCCGGTGCGGGTCGACGACCTGTCGCAGCACGTGATGCACGAAGAGCGCTACACGATCCCGCCGACGCTGATCGATGCGATCGACGCGACGCGCGCCCGCGATGGTCGCGTGGTCGCGGTCGGCACGACGTCGCTGCGCGCGCTCGAGTCGTGCAGCGACGCGACCGGGCACCTCGTCGAGGGCGAGGCCGGCACCCGGCTCTTCATCACGCCCGGCTATCGCTTCAAGGTCGTCGACCGGCTGCTGACCAACTTCCACCTGCCGCAGTCGACGCTGCTGATGCTGGTCTCGGCCTTCGCCGGCATCGAGCGCATCCGCGCCTCCTATCGGCACGCGATCGACGCGCGGTATCGCTTCTTCAGCTACGGCGACGCGATGCTGATCGAGCCGTCGGCCGACGCGCGTCCTCTCCGATGAAATTCGAACGCATCGCGAGCGATGGCGCCGCACGACGCGGCCGCCTGTCACTGGTCCACGGCACCGTCGACACGCCGGCCTTCATGCCGGTCGGCACCTACGGCGCCGTCAAGGCGGTCAGTCCCGACGAGGTGCAGGCGACCGGCGCGCAGATCATCCTCGGCAACACGTTCCACCTGTGGCTGCGTCCGGGCCTCGACATCGTCGGCAAGTTCGGCGGCCTGCACGACTACATCGGCTGGGACAAGCCGATGCTCACCGACTCGGGCGGCTTCCAGGTGTGGAGCCTCGGCAGGATGCGAAAGATTTCCGAGGAGGGCGTCGTCTTCTCGTCGCCGATCAACGGCGACAAGCTGAACCTGACGCCCGAGGAGTCGATGCGCATCCAGCGCGTGCTCGATGCCGACGTCGTGATGGTGTTCGACGAATGCACGCCGTACGAGACCGATGGCGTGGTCACGTCGATCGGCGATGCGGAGACCTCCATGCAACTATCGCTGCGTTGGGGGCGACGGTCGCGCGACGAGCACGATCGCCTTGCCAACCCCAACGCGCTCTTCGGCATCGTCCAGGGCGGCATGCACGAGTCGCTGCGCGACGAGTCGCTC
>CAXTPX010000509.1:0-3263 GCA_964246005.1 uncultured Burkholderiaceae bacterium
CCCACCTTTCGGCCACGCGATGCTGGCCGAATTCCCGCTCGAGCCCGGCGGCGTCTATCTGAATCACGGCACCGTCGGCGTGACGCCGCTCGCCGTGATGCGGGCTCGCGTCGCGCTCCTCGACGAGATCGAACGGCATCCGGCGCGCTTCATGTTGCGCGACCTGATGCGGCTCGGCGCGTCGACCGCGTGGGCGCCGGCCGAGGGGCCGTTGCGCTTGCGCGAGGCCGCGTCGCGCGTCGCGGCCTTCCTCGGATGCGAAGCCGACGGCCTCGTCTTCGTCGACAACGCGACCGCCGGCATCTGCGCGGTACTGCGTTCGCTGAAGCTCGAGGCCGGTGACGAGATCCTGCTGCCCGATCACGCGTACGGCGGCGTCGCGCGGGCCGCGGCGTTCATCGCACGCGAACGCGGGGCCGAGGTGTCGTTCTTCACACTGCCGTTCCCTGCAACGTCGATCGACGCGATGACCGAAGCACTGAAGGCCGCGATCACGCCGCGCACCCGCGTCGCGCTGCTCGACCACGTGACGTCCGAGACGGCCCTGGTCATGCCGTTGGCGGCGATGGCGGCGGTGTGTCGCGAGCGGGGCATCGCGGTGCTGGTCGACGGCGCGCATGCGCCCGGCGCGATCGACGTCGACATCGAGGCGCTCGGCGTCGACTGGTATGCCGCGAATCTGCACAAGTGGGCGTTCGCGCCCCGGGCCTGCGGCGTCCTGTGGGCCGCCCCGTCGCGGCGCCCCGGCCTGCATCCGGCCGTGATCTCGTGGGGTGTCCAAGACGACGACTGGCTCAACGAGTTCGACTGGACCGGCACGCGCGATCCGTCGCCGTGGCTCGCCGCGCCGGCGGGCATCGACTTCCTGCAACAGCGCCTCGACGAGACGGCGATGCGGACCTGGAACCACCAGCTCGCCTGGCGTTCGGCCGAGCGGCTCGCGGCCCGATGGCAACTTCCGTGGACCACGCCGGAAGCGATGATCGGCTGCATGGCGACGGTGCGCCTGCCCGACCGCCTCGGGCCCGGCGAACCAGGCCGCGCGCAGCGCGTTCGCGATCGGCTGCTGTTCGAGCACGACATCGAAGTGGCCGTGGTCGCGCGCAGCGACGCGTTGTGGGCACGCCTGTCGTTCCAGGTCTACAACGACGACAGCGACATCGACCGATTCGCCGAAGCAGTCGATGCGATTGCCCGATGAAAGAGTCTCTGCGCAACCGACGATCTTCGTTCGACCCGATCGGCAAACCATGACCGATGATCCGGGCGACCTCTATCTCTCGGTGGTGATGCCCGCCTACAACGAAGAATCGACGGTCCGGCAGATCGTCGAGCAGGTCATGCAGGTGCCGCATCTTCTCGAGCTGGTCATCGTCGACGATTGCTCCACCGACAGGACCCCGGATATTGCGATGGCGCTCGCTGTGGTCGATCCCCGCATTCGCCTGATTCGCCATGCGAGGAATCTCGGCAAGACCGCAGCGTTGAAGAGCGGGTTCGCATCGACCCGCGGTTCCATCGTCATCGTCCAGGACGCCGATCTCGAATACGACCCGGCCGAGATACCCGATGTCATCGCGCCGATCGTGTCGGGACGCGCAGACGGCGTATACGGCTCTCGCTTCCTCGTCAAGCGGGCGACCCGGGTCCTCTACTTCTATCATTACCTCGCCAACAAGCTCCTTACTTTCGCGTCGAATTGCCTGACCAATCTGAACATGACCGACGTGGAGACCTGCTACAAGGCGTTCCGGGGCGACGTGATCCGCAACATGAACATCACGTCGAGCCGTTTCGGCTTCGAGATCGAGGTCACTGCGAAGGTCGCCAAGCTCGAATGTGCCGTCTACGAAGTTCCGATCAGCTATTACGGCAGGACCTATGGAGAGGGAAAGAAGATCTCGTTCAAGGACGCAATCGCTGCCTTGTTCTATATCTTCAAGTTCAATCTCTTCGTCAGCCGGAAGAAATCATTCCGAAGCGCTCCTGAACTCGCGGGCGATCGCAAGACTCGAGAAGGGATCGAGCCGATGGGTCGTGCGTCCGCCTCCGAGACCTGACCATTGCCGGCGATGAACGGGAAGCTTCTCGCGCGTCTGGATTCGCCGGTCGCCTGCATGCTGGCCCTGATGGCGGTCCTGTCGATCCTGACGTTCAGCAGACTCTACAGAGCCGACTTCGACCCGTCCGTCTTCGTCGTCGCCGGGGACCGGTACAGCAATCCGCGCGAAGTGCCGCAGGGTTTGGCGGTGCTCGCAAACAGTGACGGCTATGACGGTCAGTTCTATTACCGCCTGGCATTGGATCCATTCACCTCGAAAGTCACGGATTCGGGAATCACGCTGGACAAGCCTTCCTATCGTCACCAACGATTCTTCTATCCATTCATTGTGCGACTGGCGTCCTTCGGCAACGACCGGCTCGTTCCGCTTGCGATGATCGGAACGAACTTCCTGTTTTTCAGCCTGTTCGCCTGGATTTCGGGAAAATTCGCACAGACAATGAATCGACATGCATTGTGGGGATTGCTGATCGTTGGCAATCCGGGATTTCTCTTTACCTATACGCGCGATCTGGTCGAAATCGTCGAGATGACCTTCCTCCTCGGCAGTCTGCTGCTGATTCGACACGGGAAGCCTGTGCGGGCCACCGCCCTGCTGACGCTGGCGGTGCTGACCCGGGAAACCTCCATTCTTCTCGCGGTGGCGGCGGCACTCGTCTTCGCGACGGGCAGGCTGCGGAACGAGCCGGAGCGGCGAATCACCTGGTATTACGCGGCCGTTCCGCTTGGCGCCTTCTGTTCGATGCAGTTGGCACTTTTCATCGACTGGGGTCAGTTTCCGATTCGCGCAGGAGGGTCCATCCTCGGTAACGTGCCGCTGACAGGGTGGACCGATCGCCTGCCGGACCCATCGGGCGGGGCTGTTCGGTGGACCGACGTCGCCGGTCTGAACTTCGTCGTCGTCTACAGTCTCGGCGTCCTGTACCAACTGTTTCGCACGAAAGCCGAATCGTGGGAAATGCTCGGCTGCCTGCTCTACGGGGGTCTTGTCGCGTCGGTGGGCGCGTCGGTCTGGGTGGAGGACGTGGCGTTTCTGCGCGTCTTCACGCACTTCTACGTGCTGGGTGCGGTCATCGTCCTCGCGAGCCGATTCAGCGCGGTCACGAGGCTTCTCTGCATCGTCGCGTCCGCCACCTGGAGCCTGGAGTTCTGCAGACTGGGTGATCCGTTCGCGATGACCGTTCTCTTTCGAAGATATCTC
>CAXTPX010000510.1:0-3262 GCA_964246005.1 uncultured Burkholderiaceae bacterium
TTCGACAACGTCTCCGCCGGCAGCGACATCCCCAACGACTTCAACGTGATCATCGAGATCCCGATGAACGCCGACCCGATCAAGTACGAGGTCGACAAGGAAACCGGCACGCTGTACGTGGACCGCTTCATGGGCACGGCGATGCATTACCCGTGCAACTACGGCTACGTGCCGCGCACCGTCGCCGGCGACGGCGATCCGGTCGACGTACTCGTGATCACGCCGTTCCCCCTCGTGCACGGCGTGGTAGTCCGTTGCCGCGCGCTCGGCATGCTGAACATGACCGACGAAGCCGGCAACGACGCGAAGCTGCTGGCCGTGCCGATCGACAAGATCCTGCCCTGGTACAAGCACTGGCAGACGGTCGACGACATCAACCCCGAACGACTCGCGCAGATCCAGCACTTCTTCGAGCACTACAAGGATCTCGAGAAGGGCAAGTGGGTCAAGGTCGAAGGCTGGGGCGGTCCTGCCGACGCCGCGAAGGAAATCGTCGAAGGCGTCAGGAACTACGAGACGTTCGAGGCCGGCAAGTAGTCAGTCGCGCGGTGACGCGTCGGGCTTGAACGGATCGCGTTCGTTCAGTTCGTCGACGTAGTGGCCGATGCCGACCGCCTCGCGTGCGAGGAACTGCTCGATCGCCTCGGCGAACGCCGGATGCGCGAGCCAGTGCAGCGAGCGCGTCTTCACCGGCAGGAAGCCCCGGGCCATCTTGTGCTCGCCCTGGGCGCCGCCTTCGAACAGCGTGATGCCGCGCTCGATGCAGAACTCGAGCGGCTGGTAATAGGCGCATTCGAAATGCAGGCACGGCACGTGTTCGACCTCGCCCCAGTAGCGGCCGTATAGCGTGGTTTCGTTGAACACCACGAGCGAACTCGCGATCGGGACCACGCCGCCGGCGTCCTCGCGTTCGGCGATCACGAGCAGCAGGTTCCCGGGCATCGACGTCGCGATGCGACGGAAGAACGCGAGATTGAGGTAAGGCGTCGAGTGGTGCGCGCGATAGGTGTTCGCGTAGCAGCGTGCGAAGAAGCGCCAGTCGGCATCGGTCGCGTCGCGCCCCTCGACGCGTCGCACGCGCACGCCGGCCTCGGCGACCTTGCGACGCTCGGCCCGGATGTTCTTGCGACGCTTGCGCTCGAGCGTGTCGACGAAGGTGTCGAAGTCCGGATAGCCCGCGTTGGTCCAGTGGAACTGCACGCCTTCGCGCAGCAGGCAGCCGCCGTCCTCCAGCGCGCGTGCCTCGTCGTCGCCTTCGGGGAACAGCACGTGCAGCGACGACAGGTCGCTAGCTTTCGCGTGGGCCATCACCACCACCGCCAGCGCCGCGCCCGCTTCGGCAGTGACCGCGATGAGTCGCGGTCCGGTGACCGGCGTGAACGGAATCGCCGACAGCAGCTTCGGGTAGTAGTCGACCCCGTTGCGTCGATAAGCGTCGGCCCAGGCCCAGTCGAACACGTACTCGCCATACGAGTGGAACTTGCGATACAGCGGCATCGCGGCGACCAGCCGATCGCCGGACCAGAGTCCGAGGTATTCGACGCCCCACCCTTCATCGACGCCGGCGCAGCCCGTTTCGTGAAGCGCCGAGAGGAACGCGTAGCGCAGGAACGGGTTCGTGGCGGGTGCTTCTGCGGCCGGGCCTGCACGTCGCCCGGCGTCGGCCGTGACCAGTGCGTCCCAGCGATCGGCGCCCACCTTGGCCAAATCCGTGATGACACGCGTGCGGAACGTCATCGGTCGACGGCGATCGCGAGGATCCACTGCAGTGTCGGCGATCTAGCGGGACAGGGCACTAGAAGGCGACGCGAAGGAGGTTGGATGGGCGACGGCTGACGGGTCGCAGTGAGCGGCGCCGGGCAAGTGCCGTGCATTGTATGCGAGCGTATCGGCACCGTTCCTCCGCCGGGCCCGCTGCGGCCTGGTCCGGGGACTGGCGGTATCCTACGAGTCCTGCTTCGAAGGCGACCGTGACGGTCGGTCGCTCGAAGCGTCGCGCTGCGGTGCCCATCTTTGCTTTGAAACAATCGAGGACCAACCATGAAGCGCATCACGGCGATCATCAAACCGTTCAAGCTCGACGAAGTGCGCGAGGCGATGGCGGCCGTCGGCATCACGGGCCTGACGGTGACCGAGGTCAAGGGCTTCGGTCGACAGAAGGGACACACCGAACTGTATCGCGGTGCCGAGTACGCGGTGGACTTCCTGCCGAAGGTGAAGATCGAGGTGATCGTCACGGACGACGCGATGCAGCGGACCATCGACTCGATCGTCGGCGCCGCGCGGACCGGCAAGATCGGCGACGGCAAGATCTTCGTGACGAACGTCGATGCGGTGGTCCGGATCCGGACGGGGGAGACGGGGGCGGACGCGGTCTGAAGCGGCCAGGCGACCAGCAACTTCCCTCCGATTCGTCGGGGCGACGAAAGAAGCAGCGGTCGTTCCCGCCAGCGCGGGGGAACCCGGGTCGTCCGGTAGTACCGTGAACCAAGCAACGACACTGGGTTCCCGCGTGCGCGGGAACGACGAAGACGAGCGTGAACGCAGCGCCCAGCGCCGTCGTTCCCGCGGAGGCGGGAACCCAGCGTCGTTGGATGACGGCGTAGGACCAAGCAACGACACTGGGATCCCGCATGCGCGGGAACGACGAAGACTGCATGCGCACCCTTGACGAATGGCTGGTCGCGATCGAGGCGCTGCATCCGCAGTCGATCGCGATGGGCCTCGAGCGCTCGCGCATCGTCGCCGACCGGCTCTCGCTCGGCACCCATCTCGGCATCGACGTCCCGATCATCACGGTCGGCGGCACCAACGGCAAGGGTTCGACGTGCGCGATGCTCGAGTCGATCCTGCGCGCGGCCGGCTTTCGCGTCGGCCTCTACCTCAAGCCGCACTTCTTCCGCTTCAACGAACGGGCCCGCATCGACGGAATCGACGCGAGCGATGCAGACCTGATCGCGCAGTTCGAAGCGGTCGACGCGGCACGGCGCGAGACGCCCGAGGTCGAGCTCACCTACTACGAGTTCACGACGCTCGCGATCCTGCGGCTCTTCGCGGCGTCGTCGCTCGACGTGGTGATCCTCGAGGTCGGGCTCGGAGGGCGTCTCGACACCGTCAACCTGATCGATGCCGACTGCGCCGTCGTCACCGGCATCGCGGTCGATCACGTCGACTACCTCGGCCCGACGCGCGAAGCGATCGGCTTCGAGAAGGCCGGCATCTACCGGCCCGGTCGCCCCGCGATCTGCGCGGACGCCGACCC
>CAXTPX010000511.1:0-3261 GCA_964246005.1 uncultured Burkholderiaceae bacterium
TGTGTATGCGGGGCTGTCGCTCCGCAGCCAGGACACGCTGAGTGGCCGCAGCGCTCCGCCAGGCTCGGCCTCGTCTGCGGGGCCGCACGTGCCGCGCGGCGCTGCTGAGGCCGGGCGCGACGGCGACCAGCGCGGCGAGCGGGTCCTGCTCCAGGCTCAAGAGATAGGACAGCAGGCCGATGTACACCGCGAACTGCGCGCGATGCAGGCGACCTTGAGCGAGCAGCTGGCGACGCTCGCGTGGACCGATGCGATGCGTCGTCAGCCGGCCCGCACGAAGCTGATGCAGGACCTGATCCTCGCCGGCTTCTCGCCCTCGTTGTCGCGCCACATCCAGGAACGCCTGCCCGTCGACAGCACCCACGAGGCGGCCCGCCTGTGGGCCGAGGCGGTCCTGTGCCGCAACCTGCCGGTCGCGACCGAGGCCGAGAAGCTGATGGACGAAGGCGGTGTGTTCGCGCTGGTCGGGCCCACCGGCGTCGGCAAGACGACCACGGTCGCCAAGCTCGCCGCCCGCTTCGCGCTGAAGCACGGCGTCGACCAGATCGCGCTGATCACGACCGACGGTTTTCGGATCGGCGCGCAGGACCAGCTGCGCATCTACGGCAGGATCCTCGGCGTCCCGGTGCTTTCGTTCCACGACGAGGCGACGCTGACGAGCGCGATCGCCCAACTGCGCAACAAGAAGCTGGTGCTGATCGACACGGCCGGCCTCAGCCAGCGCGACGAGCACGTGGCCGAGCAGGTCGCGATGCTGCGCGGCGCGAAGGCGCGCCGTCTCGTGGTCCTCAACGCGACCGCCGATGCGGAGACGCTCGATCATGTGGTGGAAACCTTCGCCGATCCGGAGTTCGCCGGCTGCGTCATCACGAAGACCGACGAAGCGGTCCGGCTCGGACCGGTGCTCGACGCGGTGATCCGCCATCGCCTGCGCATCCATCACGTGTCGACCGGCCAGAAGGTCCCGGAGGACCTCGAGCGTCCCGACGCCGCGGCGCTGGTCCATCAGGCGCTGACGCGGCCGTCGGTCCCGTCCGCCTTCGACCTGAAGACCGACGACACCCCGGTCTGGATGTCGGCGATGGTCGAGCGCGCCGGCTCGCAGTCGTTGCCCCTGGACCTGTCGCTGGCAGCTGCCGTCAGTCCCCTGTCGCCGTCGCGGACACCTTCGGCGATGCCGACGGGATCCTTTGCGCCGTCGCCGTTCGAGGGGCCGGTCCATGCCTGACCAGGCCGCCGGTCTTCGCGGGCTGTTCGCGCGTCGTCGTCCGTCACTGCTGATCGTGGCCGGCAGCGACCCGTGCAAGGCTGCGGTGGCCGCGCATTTCGCGCGCGAGGCGGCGTCGAGCCAACGGGCGACGGTGCTGATCGACGGGACTGCGGGCCAGGTCGCATCGGCCTGTGAGCTCTCGTGCCGCTACGAGCTCGCGCATGTGCTCGCAGGCGACAAGCCGATCGCCGACGTGCTGCGTGCGCTCACGTCGCATCTCATCCTGTTGCCGGCCGCTCGCGCGCTGTCGCGCTTCGGTTCGTTCTCGGCTGACGAGGAAGCGCGACTGGCCGACGCGTTCGCGAACGGCATCGCGCGGGCGCTGGCCGATGCGGGCGCGCAGGACGCGCAGGTCGACCTGATCGTCGTCAACGCCGAAGAGATGCAGGCCGCCAGGGCGGTCGAGGCGTTCGGCCAGGACGCCCGCGTCGTGATGGTGGCGTCCGATCGGCCGCGATCGCTGCGGGGTGCGTATCTCGAGATCAAGGCGCTGACGCAGGTCCACGGGCTCGAGAACTTCGAGATCGTGGTGCCGCGCTTCGACGACGCGCCCTCGGGCCTGGCGTTCGTCAACCTCGCGAACACGGCACGAAGCTTCCTCGACATCGAGCTGACCGACGGCGGCAGCGTGCTGCTCAGCCCTCGCTCGGTCCCTAGCGGCGCACGGCCCTCACCCTCGGCGCGGCCGGCTCCGGTAAAGCCCGTCCCCCCGAGCAACGAACTCGGTGACGAACTGCTGTCGTCCGAACCGCTGTCCCCTCCCACTTCCCTCGACGAGGTTCCCCATGCTGCAACAGTCGGTTGAACGCAGCGCGCCCCTGACGTACACCGCCGCAGGTCTGGCGGCGTCCGATTCACTGGTGCGGCAATACGCGCTGCTGGTCAAGCGCATCGCTCACCACATGATCGCGCGTCTGCCGGCCAGCGTGCAGATCGACGATCTCGTGCAGGCCGGCATGATGGGTCTCCTCGACGCGGCCTCGCGCTTCGACGAAGCGCAGGGCATCCAGTTCGAGACGTTTGCCGCGCAGCGCATCCGCGGGGCGATGCTCGACGAGTTGCGCGAATCGGACTGGCTGCCGCGTTCGGCCCGCAAGGCGCAGCGCGACATCGATAGCGCGATGCAGAAGGTCCAGCAACGCGAACGCCGTGCGGCCACCGAGTCCGAGGTCGCGCGCGAAATGAGCTTGCCGCTCGAGCAATACCAGCAACTGTTGAGCGACGCGCGCGGCAGCCAGCTCGTGCACATCGACGAGCTGCAGGGCGACGACGACGAGTCGTTTTTCGAGCGCAACCTGCCCGACGAGCGCGAGGAGCCGTCGGCGAGGCTGGCCGACAAACGCTTCCGCAAGGCGCTGGTCGATCAGATCGGGACGCTGCCCGAGCGCGAGAAGCTGATGATGGGCCTGTACTACGAGCAGGAACTCAACTTCCGCGAGATCGCCGCGGTGCTCGGTGTCACCGAGTCGCGTGTGTGCCAGATGCACAGCCAGGCCGTTTCGCGCCTGCGGGTCGGGCTCAAGGAATGGGGCGCGAAGCCCAAGCAGAAATGATGACGTATCCGGACCGATCGCGATGAACACTGATGAACTGCCCCGCCGCCTCGATACCAGCACATTGCTCGGCATGCTGCTCGCGGTCGTCGGCATCTTCGGCGCCCAGTGGATCGACGGCGGTCGGGCCCAGTCGCTGCTGCAGGGCACGGCGTTCATGATCGTCGTGGCCGGCACCATCGGTGCCGTGCTCGTGCAGACGCCGCCGGCGATCTTCGCGAGAGCGGTGCGGATGGTCCGCTGGGCGTTGTATCCGCCGCGACGCGATTCGGACCGACTGATCGGGCGGCTGGTCGAGTGGGCGCAGGTCGCACGCCGTGACGGCACCCTCGCGCTCGAGGTGCGGGTGCGGCAACTCGACGATCCGTTCGTCAGGTCCGGGCTGCAGATGGTCGTCGACGGGTTCGCACCCGACCAGTTGCGCGAGGCGCTCGACGG
>CAXTPX010000512.1:0-3258 GCA_964246005.1 uncultured Burkholderiaceae bacterium
GCCACCGGATGGGCAGTGAAGTCCGCGTCGCGCGGGGCCTCGCCATCGACCTGCGAGCGGTCGCATTCGAAGGTCGTGACCGCATGAACCTGCAGCCGGCCAATCTCGCGTACCTCGGCGGTCTCGTCGTGTACATGGGGATCCGGCAGTACTTCCAGCGATCGGCGCGGACGCAGAAGACCACGATCGATCGAAGCGGCGCGGTCGACCTGCTGCTGGTTGGGTTGGTCATCGTGGGACAGATCGTCCTGCCGACGCAGTACATCTTTCTCGGATGGCTCGACCGCTTCAACTACCCCCTGCCGTTGGCCGTACGACTGCTCGGCGCCGCCTGCTTCGCCGGCGGCCTGTGGCTCTTCTGGCGATCGCATGTGGACCTGGGTCGCAACTGGTCCGTGACGCTGAAGATCCGGGAAGCCCATCGGCTCGTCACGCGTGGGGTCTATCGCCTCGTCCGACATCCGATGTACGCATCGTTCTTCCTGCTGGCGACGGGTCAGGCGCTGCTCCTGGAGAACCGGGTCGCGGGCTGGTCGGGGCTGGCTGCGGTCCTGCTGCTGTACCTCGTCCGCGTCCGCGACGAGGAGGCGATGATGCTCGGTGCCTTCGGCCCGGACTACCGGCGCTACGCGGCGCGCACCGGCCGGATCTTCCCTCGTCTTCGACCATGACGGCGGACCCTGCATCCGATGGATCGCTCGCCGTCGACGAGGCGCTCCGTGCCGTGGGTGGCTGGCGTGGCGAGACGCTGGCGGCGGTCCGACGACTGATCCACGAGGCCGATCCCGACATCGTCGAGGCGTGCAAGTGGGCCAAGCCCACCAACCCGTCGGGCGTGCCGGTCTGGTCGCACGCCGGCATCGTCTGCACCGGCGAAAGCTATCGACAGGTGGTCAAGCTGACCTTCGCGCGCGGCGCTGCACTGGCCGATCCTCATCGACTGTTCAATGCGGGTCTCGAAGGCAATACGCGTCGTGCGATCGATCTTCGCGAGAGCGACGTCGTCGATGCCGAGGCGTTCAAGGCGCTGATCGAGGCCGCGGTCGACGAGAACCTTCGGGTCGCCTCGTCGAAGTCGAAGTAGTCGTCGTCGCATCCATCGAACGAAGGAGCATTGCCAGTGGAGATGCCTTTTCATCCTTCGTTGCGAAGCCGCGCCCGCACTGCCTTGCTGATCGGTGCCGTGTCCGCGGCAGCGCTGGTGCCGGCGGCCGGCGTCGCGCAGTCGCCTGCCGACGAACGCGAGGTCGTCGCGGTCGACAACGCCTATGTCGTCACGTAAGTCGCGCACGACGAAGCCGCGCTGCGACGGATGATCGACGATCGTTTCGTCTTCGACCTCGACATGGGAACGACGATGGACAAGGAGGACCGGGTGCAGCACCTCGTGAAGCTGCCGATGGTCGGGCAGTCGATCCGCGAACGGTCCTTCCTCGCCGAGGGCGACACGGCATTGGTGTTCGCGACGACCGACCTGCGCTTCGCGTCGAAGCCGACGCGGTGTCGGGCTTTCGCTATGCCTGCGCTTACGTCAGGCGCGGCGGCCAGCGGCGCATGCTCGGGTTGCAGATGCAGACGCGGACGGAGAAGTAGACTGCCGTGTCGCGACGTTGTCCCCGTCGATCGAAGGAGCGATTCATGAATGCCACCGTCGTGCTTTCGTGTCTGCTGGCGATGGGCCTGATCGTCGTCGCATCGATCGCTTCGATCATTCTGTCCGCGCGGCGGCCGCGTGGCGTGGCAGCGGGGCGCTGCAGCGACGACGCGACGGCCATCGCCGTCATCGTCGCAACGAGCACGGCGGCATCGGCGAGCGCTGCGAGCTGCTCGGCCAGTTCGTCGGGCTCCTGCAGCTGATCCGCGTCGAGCCGCCGCGCATGCGACCAGACCGTTGATCACCGCGACCTGTCACTGCGGGTCCGTTCGCCTGGCGGTGCCCGGGCCGCCGCTCGAGGTGGCCGACTGCAACTGTTCCATCTGCCGTCGTTACGGCGTGCTGTGGGCCTACTACCCGCAGTCGCAGGTCGAGGTGTTCGCGGACGTCGGCTCGACCGAAGCCTATGCCTGGGGCGATCGCGTCATCCGCTTCGTGCGCTGCGCCACCTGCGGGTGCGTCCTGTCGTGGGAGCGCATCGCGCCGGTCGATGGCGCGAAGATGGGCATCAACGCACGCAACTTCGATCCCGACGTGCTGGCTGCAGCGCCGCGCGTCTTCCTCGATGGCGCTGCCGACTGAGCCATCACGCGCGATGGCCGACGGGCATGAGCAGCGACTGATCGAGCTGGCGCGGTCCACGGCCTGGTTCTGCGACGCGCTCGAGTCTGCGCGATCGTTGCAACTCGACGAGTGGTGCATCGGTGCCGGCGCCGTCCGCAATCTCGTCTGGGACGCGCTGCATCGGAAGGCGACGCCGTCACCCCTCGCGGACATCGACGTCGCGTACTTCGACGAGGCCGACACGTCGGCCGCGCGTGACGAGCGACTGACGCAGCGGCTGCGGCGACTTCGGCCCGGCGTGCTCTGGGAAGTGACGAACCAGGCGGGCGTCCACCAGTGGTTCGACGGCCATTTCGGTCATCCGGTGGCGCCGCTGAACTCGCTGATCGAAGCCGTTTCCACGTGGCCCGAGTACGCGACCTCGGTCGGCCTGACGATGGACCGCGACGGTTCGATTCGCGTCATCGCGCCGCACGGACTCGACGACCTCTTTGCATTGGTGATCCGGCGCAATCCGACGCGCGTCAGCGTGGACACCTATCGCGCGCGGATCGCCGCGAAGCGACATGTCGAGCGTTGGCCAGGGGTGACGGTGGTGGAGTGCTGACCCATTCGCCCCGGGCATTCACAGCCTCAAGGGATTCGTCCACAATTGGCTTCGTCGTCGGGCCGACCATCGAGGACGATGGGCCCGAACAACGATGTCCAACCGAGGAGCCGTCGCATGAAGTCGTCATCCATCGCCGTGGTCGTCACCGCCGTGTCGTTGACGTCGTGCAGCACGAGCCTTCCCGTCGTCGGGCAGATGCAGCGCACCGAGGAGACCTTCAACGGCGCCGTCGCGGTGTCGGGCTATCGAGGTGGATCGGGTGACCTCGTGATCGTGTCGAACAAGAACGTGACGTGCCGCGGCGCGTTCACGTACGTCTCCAACCGGCGGGGCGAAGGCGTGCTCAACTGCGACGACGGGCGCACGGGACCGTTCCATCTCGCGGGCGTCGGCGCGTCGGGCAGCGGTTACGGCGACCTCAACGGACAGC
>CAXTPX010000513.1:0-3256 GCA_964246005.1 uncultured Burkholderiaceae bacterium
AGGCCAAAGGTTCCCGCGTCACCGACACGTTCGGCATGGCGACCGAGGACACCGTCCTGTCGCCGCGCTTTTACACCACCGATTTCGCGGCGATGGACCGGATCGACGTCGAGCCGGTCCGGGCCGAATGGGATTCGCTGATCGCCGAGATGCGGACCGACACCAACAAGCGCCATTTCCGCCGCACGCCCGAATTCGACGGCGTCCTCGACAACCTCGAGCCAGCACTGCGCAAGGAATTCATCGACTTCCTCGTGTCGTCGATGACGAGCGAGTTCTCCGGCTGCATCCTCTACGCCGAGATCGCCAAGCGCGTGACCAACCCCGACATCCGCAACCTGTTCAAGCTGATGAGCCGCGACGAGGCCCGCCATGCCGGCTTCCTCAACGATACGCTCAAGGATGCCGGCATCGGCGTCGACCTCGGCTTCCTGACCAAAACGAAGAAATACACGCACTTCCGGCCGAAGTTCATCTTCTACGCGGTCTATCTGTCGGAAAAGATCGGGTATGCGCGCTACATCACGATCTTCCGCCACCTCGCGCGGCATCCCGAACACCGCTTCCACCCGATCTTCAAGTTCTTCGAGCAGTGGTGCAACGACGAGTTCCGCCACGGCGACGCCTTCGCGCTACTGCTGCGCGCCGACCCGAAGTTGCTCACCGGGTTCAATCGCTTCTGGGTGCGGTTTTTCCTCGTTTCGGTCTATGCAACGATGTACGTCCGCGATCACGGGCGCCCGGCGTTCCACGCCGCACTCGGGGTCGACATCGATGACTATGATTTCGAGGTGTTCCGTACGACGTCGGCGATCAGCCGCCAGGTCTTCCCGATCACGCTCGATGCCGACGCGCCCGCCTTCCGGGCTGGCCTTACCGCGATGCTTCGCGCCAGCGACGGCATCGCCGCGGCGAAGAAGGCTGGCGGAGTCGGCGGCTTCGTCCGACGCATTGGCCACACGCTCGGCGCGGCCGGCGCGTTCGTCCGCCTGATGACGGCACGCGCGGCGGAGAACCCGCTGCCCGCCACCATCCGTCTCGTCCCGGCCTATTGATGTCGGCGCACGTCCTTCCCGTCCTGTTTGTCATCGCCGCGTGGTTCGTCTCGACCGGCGTCGTGATCCTGCTTGATCGGCTGCCCAAATCGACTTTCCGTTGGAGCCTGAGCGGTGCTGCGCTGGTCGCGTTCGGTGGCCTGTGGCTCGCGCATGACGTCGCCGGCGATAGCTCGTCGCGCGGCGCGTATCTCGGCTTCGCCGCCGCGCTCGCAGTTTGGGGCTGGCACGAGATGAGTTTCCTGATGGGGGTGGTCACCGGGCCACGGACAGCACCGCTGCCGCGCGGCGCGACCGGCTGGACCCGCTTCCGCCTCGCCGCGGCGACACTGATCTGGCACGAGCTGGCGCTCGCCGCGACTGCGCTCGTCATGCTCGCGCTGACCTGGGGCCAGCCGAATCAGATCGCCGCGCTGACCTTCGTGGTGCTCTTCGTTCTCCGGCTGTCGGCGAAGCTCAATATCTTCCTCGGCGTTCCGAACCTGACGGTTGACTTCCTGCCGGCGCAACTCGGCTATCTGAAGAGCTACTTCCGCGTCGCGCATTATAACCCGCTGTTCCCAGTGTCGGTCGCGGTCACGACGACGGTCGCACTGCTTCTTGCCGAAGCCGCCGCGGTCGCGCCGGACGAGGCGATCGCCGGGCTGACGATGCTGGCGACGCTCGTCGCGCTCGGCGTTCTCGAGCACTGGTTTCTGGTACTGCCCGTTCCCGATGCGGCACTTTGGCGTTGGGCGATGACAACCAAGGCTGGACAAGCCAAGTAAGAACACGAATGGGGACTAGCATGAACTACGACGCATTGTTCCAGGATCAGCTCGACGCCCTTCGCGGTGAAGGCGCGTATCGCGTGTTTGCCGATCTCGAACGCCGCAACGGCCAGTTTCCCCGCGCTACCCGTCACCACGACGGCGCGCAGCAGGAAGTCACCGTGTGGTGCTCGAACGATTATCTCGGCATGGGCCAGTCGCCGGTCGTCCTCGACGCGATGCATGCCGCACTCGATCAGTGCGGCGCTGGTGCCGGCGGTACGCGCAACATCAGCGGCACCAATCATCATCACGTCCTGCTTGAGGCCGAGCTCGCCGACCTTCACGGCAAGCAGGCCGCCTTGCTGTTCACCAGCGGCTATGTCTCGAATTGGGCCGCGCTCGGCACGATCGCCGCGCGCCTGCCCGGCTGCGTCGTGCTGTCCGACGCCGGCAACCACGCCTCGATGATCGAAGGCATCCGCCACAGCCGCGCCGAACGCCAGGTGTTCACGCACAACAGCCCCGAGGATCTCGATCGTCGCCTGTCGCGGCTTGACCCGGCGCTGCCCAAGCTCGTCGCGTTCGAGAGCGTCTATTCGATGGACGGCGACATCGCCCCGATCAAGGAGCTGTGCGACGTCGCCGACATGCACGGCGCGATGACCTATCTCGACGAGGTACACGGCGTCGGCCTCTACGGGCCGCGCGGTGGTGGCGTCGCCGAACGCGAAGGCCTGATGGACCGGCTGACGGTGATTGAAGGCACGCTCGGCAAGGCGTTCGGCGTCATGGGCGGTTACATCGCCGGCTCGACTGCGATGGTCGACTTCGTCCGTAGCTTCGCCAGCGGCTTCATCTTCACCACCGCCCTGCCCCCGGCGATCGCCGCCGGGGCCGCCGCGAGCGTTCGCCACCTGAAGGCAAGCTCGGCCGAGCGCGAACTCCACCAGGACCGCGTCGCGCGCGTCCGTCGCCGGCTCAACGCGATCGGCATCCCGGTGATGGACAACCCGAGCCACATCATCCCGGTGATGGTCGGCGACCCGCGCCACTGCAAGATGATCAGCGACTGGCTGCTCGACAACCACGGCATCTACGTCCAGCCGATCAACTATCCGACCGTGCCCAAGGGGACCGAGCGGCTGCGCATCACGCCGTCGCCGGTCCACAGCGACGCCGACGTCGATAAGCTGGTCAGCGCACTTTCGGAAATCTGGAGTCAGTGCGCGCTCGCCCGGGTCGCACAGGCGGCGTAAGTTCGACCAGATTCGGTTCCGCTTCGCTGCGGGACACGTGCCGCGGCCGTGCCGCCGACGTGCCGAACGATCCCGGTGAAGGTGCCGGTCTCGGGTTCGATCAAGGCGATGGCGTCAGCCGCCGAACGACGATGCGTCCGGAGAGGAGCGACCTCCCTGTATCTGCCGTAAAGATGTGCTATGCCGGGCCCCG
>CAXTPX010000514.1:0-3251 GCA_964246005.1 uncultured Burkholderiaceae bacterium
AGGCAGAGGCCGATCAGTCGCGGCATGACCTGCGGCCGCACCGCGTACTCGAGCCGCTGCAGCCACGTGCCGCCGGCGGCCGTGATCGCCTCGACCTGTGCGCCGTCGATGTCCTCGATGTCTTCCGCGAGCAGCTTCGCGAGGAAGCCGATGGTCGCGAACGTGATCGTGAGGAAGCCCGCGAAGGGACCGAAACCGACCATCGCGACGAACAGGATCGCGACGATGATTTCCTGCAGGCTGCGCGATACCGCGACGATCGCGCGACAGGCGTAATACACGGCCGGGTGCACGAGGTTGCGCGCGGCGCCGATGCCGATCGGGATCGACAGCACGATGCCGGCGACCGTCGCGCAGACCGTCATCGTCAGGCTCTCGCGCATGCCGGCGGCGATCTCGCCCCAGCGCGCGCCGAAGTTCGGATGCAGGAACGCGACCAGCAGTCGCCATCCCTTGTCGAGGCCCTGCGCGATGCGCGCCCAGTTGATGTCGACGGAGCCGATCGCGAGGAAGAGGTACACGACCACGCCGACGCTGATCGCCCAGCGCAGTCGCGCGTCGGCGATCAGGCGCGGGCGCCGCCATGGGCGGAACGACGCTGCCTGGTTCACGCGCTCTGCAAGCGGTCGCGATCGACGACGACCCGACCAGCGGCACGCGCTGGTGGTTCGGGATCGACATCGGCCTGCACCGCGGGATCGACGCCGTCGCTCCAGTCTTCCTCGCCGTAGATCGCGGTCAACACCTGAGGCGTCAGCCCGTCCGGCGCGCCGTCGTACACGACCCGTCCCGCACGCAAACCGATCACGCGTTGGACGAAGCGCTTCGCGAGCTCGACGTCGTGGATGTTGATGACGGCCGCGAGGCCGCGTTCGGCGCATAGCTCCGACAGCAGTCGCATGATCTGCCGCGACGTCTTCGGGTCGAGGCTCGCGGTCGGCTCGTCGACGAGCAGGAGGTCGGGCGCCTGCATCAACGCACGGGCGATGCCCACGCGCTGGCGCTGCCCCCCCGACAGCGCATCGGCGCGCTTGTCGACGAAGTCGGCGAGACCGACGCGATCGAGCAATTCGAACGCACGCGCGATGTCCGCTTGCGGGAAGCGCCGCAGCAGGCTCTTCCAGAAGCCGACGTACCCGAGCCGGCCCGAGAGCACGTTCTCCATCACCGTCAGCCGTTCGACCAGCGCGAACTCCTGGAAGATCATCCCGATGCGCCGGCGCGCGAGCCGCAGCCCGCGACGCCCGAGTGTGGTGATCTCGAGGTCGTCGAGCCGCACCTCGCCCGAGGTCGGCTCGACGAGGCGATTGATGCAGCGGATCAGCGTCGACTTGCCGGCGCCGGACGGGCCGATCAACGCGACGACCTGCCTGGCCGGCACGTCGAGCGTCACCGCGTCGAGCGCGAGGGCGTCCGTGCCGTAGCGCTTGGTCAGGGCGGTGAGGTGGAGCATCGCGGTGCGTCGTTCCCGCGGACGCGGGAACCCAGTGTCGTGCCTCGGTCTTCCTGCTGGCACCCAACATCGCTGGGTTCCCGCGTGCGCGGGAACGACGAAGACCACTGCGGCGCCCGAATCACTTGCATTCGTAAGAAACGTTCATCGCCGTATCGACATCCCGCACCACCTCCCAGTCCTTCCGGTAGGTGATCGGCGCGAACTTCGTCACCCCCTGCTTGCTGAACTCGCGCTCGAGCTCCGTGCCTTTCCACGGAAACGTGAAGAACGCCTCCTGCACCTTCTTCGCGAGTTCCGGCTTCAGGTTGTAGACGTAGCCATAGCCGGTCGTCGGAAACGTCTTCGACTTGTAGATCGAGACGATCTGCTCCTTCTTCACGACGCCGCGGTCCTCCATTCGATGCAGCACCTCGTTCGCGATCGCCGCCGCGTCGTAGTCCTTGTTCGCGACGCCGAGGATCGAGTTGTCGTGCTTGCCCGAGAAGGCGACCGTGTAATCCTTGCCGGCCTCGAGCTTGTACTCGCTCTTCAGCAATGCCGATGGCGCCTTGAAGCCGGAGTTCGACGTCTCCGCCGTGAATGCGAGCTTGCGGCCCTTGAGGTCGGCGATCTTCGTGATGCCGCTGCCCGGGTACGTGATGATCTCCATCTCGTAGCCGAACTGCCCGGTGTCGCCGGCCATGATCGCGAACGGCACGAAGCCCGCGCAGTTGACCGCGAGCGGCGTCGCGCCGGTGTTGAAGCCCGCGACGTGCAGGCGCCCGGCCCGCATCGCCTCGATCTGCGCGGCATTCGATTGCACCGGAAAGAACTGGACCTTCTTGCCGGTGACCTTCTCCATGTGCCGGATGAAGTCGTCCCACACCTTCGCGTAGACCGCCGGGTCCTCGACCGGCGTGTAGGCGAAGATCAGCGTCGACGGATCGACGAATTTCGAGGGGTCGTTCGGCGCGTCCGCGACAAGGTCGCCGTTGGTGTCCTTGAAGCGCGTGGTGTCGAGTGCGTGTGCGATCGGGCACAGCGCGAACGACAACACGACGAGCGCTGCCTTCAGTCGCAACGATGAGTGCTTCATGCGTCTCCTGTCGAGTCTTCGCTCTTGATGGCGGATGCGTACGCTAACAGCGTTCTCCTCATCGGGAAACGGGCGAGACGAATGCGATCATGTCATCGCTCCGGTCGGTCGTGACGGATCGGTCCAGCGGCCCCGATCGAGACGGAGTCTCATCCGCGCGTTCGTGAATTCGACGCCTCGCAGCACGACGGTTTGTCGCTCCACGAGGACGAACCCGAAGCGTGCGAAGAACGGCTGAGCGGTGATGCTCACGTCCGATACGAGCTCCGCGAGCCCGCGCTCTCGGGCGACATCGATCAGATGCGTCATGAGCCCCGTGCCGACGCCACGACCGCCGTAGTTGCCGGCGACGAAGAAGTGGTCGATGTAGCCGTCGGGTTGGACGTCGGCATACGCGGCGATCTCGCGAGCCGATCGACCGTCGACCTCGACAACGAACGGGCGGATGCGGCGCATCCGTTCGACCCAGCGTGTCGCGAGTGCCGCGTCGACGATCGGCGGCGACCAGGCTTCGAGTTGTTCACGCGAATGGTCGTCGACCGCATGGGTGTGGATCGACGTGTGGAAGACGTCGTGCAGGCGCAGCGCGTCTGCTTCTTCGAACGCCCGGATGTGCAGCGTTGGAACGTCCAACGTCATCGATTCAGCCGCAGCGAATCGACGACTGCCATTGCGATACGCACATCGACGCCCAATTCCTGTCGCAGCGCCTGGATGGCA
>CAXTPX010000515.1:0-3230 GCA_964246005.1 uncultured Burkholderiaceae bacterium
CGCTGGCCGAGGACATCGGCGAGTTGCTCGGTTGCGGCGGACACCTGATCGCGCTGCGCAGGCTCGCCGTCGGCCCGCTGTCGATCACCAGCGCCGTCGCGCTCGACACGTTCGAGTCGAGCGAGGAAGCGACGCGCCCGGCGCGCCTGCTGCCGATCGATTCCCTGATCGACTCGCTGCCCCGCATCGATCTGGACGAGCGTCTCGCGAGCCGCTTCGTCGACGGGCAGCGCCTCGCCTGGGCCGACGCGTCCTATCGCGGGCGGGTCCGGGTCTACCGCGGCGCCGCGGCAGGCGGCGAACGGCCCGGTGATGCGGTGCTGCTCGGCACGGGACTGGTCGGGTACGACGAGCGCCTCGCGCCGGTGCGACTCGTCGCGCAGACGCGCCGCGAGCGGCAAATCATTTAGCGATTGGTGCACTGCAACTGATACACTCTCGGGTTGCCCGAAGCGAGGGTCGACGCCGGTTCGAATACGAACGAGCGCTCCGACCTGCGCCGTGACCTGCGCTGTCGCCGTGTCCCGACGTGGCCCCCGACCCACCTGATTCGCGAGTCCCCCGCATGCGTCGCACCGACAACCAGTCCCTCCGCAACGTCGCCATCATCGCCCACGTCGATCATGGCAAGACCACGCTCGTCGACCAGCTGCTGCGTCAGTCCGGCACGTTCCGCGAGAACCAGCACGTGGCCGAGCGGGTGATGGACTCGAACGACCTCGAGAAGGAACGCGGCATCACGATCCTCGCGAAGAACTGCGCGGTCGAGTACGAGGGCACGCATATCAACATCGTCGACACGCCCGGGCACGCGGACTTCGGCGGCGAGGTCGAGCGCGTGCTGTCGATGGTCGACGGCGTGCTGCTGCTGGTCGATGCGGTCGAAGGGCCGATGCCGCAGACCCGCTTCGTCACGCGAAAGGCGCTCGCACTCGGTCTGAAGCCGATCGTGGTCGTCAACAAGATCGACCGGCCGGGTGCGCGTCCCGACTTCGTCATCAACGCGACCTTCGACCTCTTCGACAAGCTCGGCGCGACCGAGGAGCAACTCGACTTCCCGGTCGTGTACGCATCGGCACTCTCCGGCTACGCGTTCCTCGACATGAAGGACATGCCGCGCGACCACGGCAAGGAAGCCGAGGAGGGCACCACGCCGCACCAGGGCGAGACCGTCGCGCATCGCGAAGGCGGCGATGCCGGCCACAACATGCGGCCGCTGTTCGAGGCGATCATCCAGCACGTGCCGGTGCGCGAAGACAACTCCGACGGTCCGCTGCAGCTCCAGATCTCGTCGTTGGACTATTCGAGCTACGTCGGCAAGATCGGCATCGGCCGCGTCAGCCGGGGTCGGGTCAAGCCACTGCAGGAAGTGGTCGTGATGAACGGCCCTGACTCGACGCCGATCAAGGCACGCGTCAACCAGGTATTGACGTTCCACGGCCTCGACCGCCAGATCGTCGAGGAAGCTTCGGCCGGCGACATCGTGCTGATCAACGGCATCGAGGAACTCGGGATCGGCTCGACCATCTGCCAGCCCGACGTGCCGGATGCGCTGCCGCTGTTGCGCGTCGACGAGCCGACGCTGACGATGAACTTCTGCGTCAACACGTCGCCGCTCGCGGGGCGCGAGGGCAAGTTCATCACGAGCCGTCAGTTGCGGGATCGGCTGCAACGCGAACTCAAGGCGAACGTCGCCCTGCGCGTCCAGGACACCGGCGACGAGACCATCTTCGAGGTGTCGGGCCGCGGTGAACTGCACCTGACGATCCTGGTCGAGAACATGCGTCGCGAAGGCTTCGAACTCGCGGTGTCGCGGCCGCGTGTCGTGCTGAAGGAAGTCGACGGCGTGAAGATGGAGCCGTACGAGTTGCTGACCGTCGACGTCGAGGAAGCGAACCAGGGCGGCGTGATGGAAGAGCTCGGCCGTCGTCGCGGCGACCTGATCGACATGCAGTCCGATGCGAAGGGCCGCGTGCGGCTCGAGTACCGCGTGCCGGCCCGTGGGCTGATCGGCTTCCAGTCGGAGTTCATGACGCTGACGCGCGGCAGCGGCCTGATGAGCCACATCTTCGACAACTACGCGCCGGTCAAGGGCGGCGAGATGGCCGAGCGTCGCAACGGCGTGCTGATCAGCCAGGAAGACGGCGAAGCGGTGGCGTACGCGCTGTGGAAGCTGCAGGACCGCGGCCGCATGTTCACGGTCCCCGGCGATCCGGTGTATGAGGGCATGATCATCGGCATCCACTCGCGCGACAACGATCTCGTGGTCAACCCGATCAAGGGCAAGCAGCTGACCAACGTGCGCGCGTCGGGGACCGACGAAGCGGTGCGTCTCGTGCCGCCGATCCAGATGACGCTCGAGTACGCGGTCGAGTTCATCGCCGACGACGAGCTGGTGGAGATCACCCCGCAGAGCATTCGCCTGCGGAAGCGCCACCTGAAGGAACACGAGCGCAAGAAGGCGGTCCGCGAAGCCGCCTGATCCAGGCGCTTGCCGCTGCTCGAAAGGGAGGCCACTGGGGTGGCCTCCCTTTTTTCCCGAACACCGCTCGGCAAGAGGGGAGGCCGCGCTAAGGCGCGGACCTCCCCTTTTTCATGACGTAGACGTGATAGGCGATCCCGACGATCGACGCGCCGACCGCGATGGCTGCCCAGATGGTGACCGACTCCGCGCTGTGCTTGAACGCGGAGTAGGCCATGCCGGCCACTGCGTACAGCGCGAGCAGGAAGCAGACGGCGCTGGCGGCGCGGATGCGGGTCTTCTGGAAGCGGGCCATGGCGGAATCGAAGCGGACGGCGGATTATCGCAGCGAAGTCCCGGTCTCGGTTCGACCGTCCGCTGTTCATCGTCGTGACCAACAGGTAGACTGAACGAATGTTCACCAATCGATCGTCGACGGCTCGGGATAGTGCGTGGGTCGTGCGTCGCCTGATCCATGCGCTCGCCCTCTGCGCTTTCGCGCTGACCACGTCGGCCGGCGCCGCGGACAAGCTGGTCGCGTCCGACCGGCGCGCGATCGAGTCGACCATCCGCCAGCAACTCGAGGCGTTCGGTCGCGACGACGCGGAGACGGCGTTCGGCTATGCGACCCCGGACATCCAGCGCATGTTCGGCTCTTCCGACAACTTCCTGCACATGGTTCGCGAGAGCTACGAACCGGTCTATCGCGCGGCCGACGTCCAGTTCGTGCGGCTCGAAACGGTAGGCGGCCAATGGGTGCAGACCGTGC
>CAXTPX010000516.1:0-3226 GCA_964246005.1 uncultured Burkholderiaceae bacterium
GCCCGGGAAGCTCGGCGCTCATCGGTGCGCCCCGGCGCGGATCTCCGCGAGCTTCGCTTCGATCTGCGGCCGGGCCGCCGCGACGAAGCCCTGCAACGCATCGACCGCCGCGCCGTTCGGCGCCGACTCGACGCCGCCGCGCATCGGCGTCGTGACGACGATCACGGCGGAATCGTCGCCTCGGCCGGTCAGCTTGTCGAGCGCGTTGTAGGCCTTCGCGAGGTAGTTGCTCGTCGTCAGGCGGCCGTTGATCCAGTACCAGCGCCACGTGAGGAGACGCTCGTCCCCGCGCGTCGTCGCGCCCTTGACTTCGCTCTCCACAACGTCGAAGGTCGCGCCGCCGGCCGTGACGCTGCGGCTGCGGCGCGCGGTCGAGCCCCACACCTTGTCGGCGACGATGACGACATCGTTGTCGTACGTGACGAGCGGCGCGTTGCTCGACTGCCCACTGTAATAGCCGATGAACAACGCGACCTGACGGTCGCCCGAAACGAACGTCTCGTTCTCGGCCGCGCGCGCGCGCAGGTAGTGCGGCACGAACGTGGTGAACGGCGCGCCGCCAGCCTGCCATCCATCGACCCGATCGATCTCGATCGTGCCGGGCACCGGTCCGTCGGCCAGGCGCTCGAGCCAGTTGCCGAGGGCCGGCCACGGCGCGGCCACCGCGATCACGGCCGCCGTCACCAGCCCGAACGCGCGCAGGCGGTTCCCGTTCATGGTTGACGCGACGGTCGGTGCCGCCGTCCTGTCGGCGTCGATGGCCGGCGCGTCGAGGCTCTCGTCGTCGCGCCAGAAGTTGCCGACCCAGAACAGCAGCATCATCACGAGCCCGAAGAACAGCCAGCCATAGATCAGGTGGTCGACCCCGGTCGCGAGCTTGTTGGAGGACAGGTGGGCGATCATCACGATCATGTAGGCCCGCAGCCAGTTCGCGACGATCGGCACGAGGATCGCGGCGACGATGAACGCAGCGCGCCGCCATGCGCCGCGGTAATTGAGATACGCGAACAGGAAGCCGAGCGTGATCGACGCGATCAGATAGCGCAGGCCGCTGCAGGCCTCGACCACCGACCAGCTTCCGCTCGGGATCGTGAAGTAGTTGCCTTCGCGAAACACCGGCACGCCGGACATTCGCAGCGCCGCCACCGTGAAGTCGGCCGTGTGGTCCATCAACGTCGGCATCAGGAAGTCGCCTGCCGGCACCGCGAAGAACAGGAACGCGAGCGGATAGAGGATGCGACGCGTCACCTCGTTGCCGAACACGGCCCACACGAGGCACGGCACCATCGCGACCAGCGCGTACTCCTCGGGCGCATGCACGTTGGCCGAATGCCCGACCAGCCAGAAGAGCCCGCAACCGGCGAGCGGCAGCAGCGCGAGCGGCTGCGCCTTCGGGGCTACCAGCACGAGCCGGTGCCGCAGCCGCCAGATCAGCCACGCGCTGACCGGAAAGATGATGTAGCCGTGCGCGAACGTGCCGGTCCGGCCCCAGCCGTCCCACAGGTCGAGGACGGTGTCGATGTAGGTCGCGATCAGGACGGCGAAGCCGAGCGCGAACATCAGGCCGGCCCGTCGCCATGCCGAACGATTGCTGACGGTGGGCTGCAGCGAGACCGGTTCCGAGGGACCCGCCGTCGGCTTCGCATCGGCGTCGACGCGCCTGCCCCGCGCGCCGCCCCCCGGTCGCGGGCCGCGGCCGACGTCGTCGAGCGTCGTGCCGATCGCCTCAGGCATGTTCGATCTCGGTGGGAAGCAGCGGCCCCGGCGGGGAGCGCCGCTCGAAACGGACGCGCGGCGTGGCCGTCTGCGACCGCTCGCTGTCGGCGCGTGATGGCACGTCGAAGAGCTGGTCGACGCTGCGGTCGAAGCCCGAGTCGAAGCAACGGTCGATGCGGGCGAGGTTGCGCGACCAGTCGTAATTTTCCAGCACTGCCTGCCGCCCCGCCCGCCCGAGCTTGTCGCGTCCGAGCGGATCGTTCAGCAACTCCACGACCGTTTGTGCGAACGATTCGGCGTCGTCGGCCACGCGGAAGTCGCGACCGGCCACCGCGTTCAGCGCCACTGCAGACGTCGTCGAGACGATCGTGGCCGCGCGCATCGCCATCGCTTCGAGCGCCTTGTTCTGGATGCCGCGCGCGAGCCGCATCGGGACCACGACCACGCCCGCGTGCGCGAGGTAAGGACGCACCTCGGGCACCGTGCCGGTCACGTGGACCTCGTCGGCGCGCGCCAGCGCACGGACTTCCGAGGTCGGGCGGGCGCCGACGATCCAGAAGGCCGCGTCGGGCAGCCGATGTCGCACCAGCGGTAGGACCTCGCGGCTGAACCACGCGGCGGCGTCGACATTGGGCTTGTAGTCCATCGCACCGGTGAAGACGATGCTGTGATTGCGTGGATCGGCCCGCGGTCGACGCCAACCCTGCGGCGGCTCGACATCGTCGGGCGAGAAGTACGCGGCGTCGACGCCGTTCTCGACCGTGATGACCGGCGAGATCAGGTCGCCCGCGAGCTTGCGGAACAGTGCGGACTCGGGCTTCGTCACGAACACGCTCGCGATCGCGCGCGACGCGCTGTAGCGTTCGAACTCGAGCAGGCGTTCGGCCTCGCGGCGATACAGCCATGCCATCGCCGCCCCGCTGGTGTCGGCGTACTGCTTCCACTTGTCCGAATCGACATCGACGAAATCGATCAGGCGATCGACGTCCTCGAGGTCGTTGACGTACTGCGCCATCGGCGACGAGAAGACCACGATGCGACGGATGCGATGCCGCAGGACCAGGTCGTCGACCCAGCGCGTCATGCGCGAGTCGCGGTAATACGGCAGCGCGAGGGCCTGACCGGTCGCGAGGCCGATCACGCTGCGCAGCTTGGCCGCGCGTGGCGACAGGGGCAGGCACAGCGTCTCGCCGCCGCACAGCGCCTTGACGGTGTCGACGTGCCGCCAGTCGTCGGCGTCGTCGATGAACGTGCCCAGGTGTACGCGGTGGCGTTCGGCCAGGTGCTTCAGCACGTGGTACGACCGCAGCTTGTCGCCCTTGTTGGGCGGATAGGGGATGCGATGCGCGAGGAAGAGCAGGTCGTCCATCACCCGAGGCTCCTCGAGAGGTACGGACCGAGCCGGTTGGCGAGCGGCAACGGCATCTTCTGCCACAGCGCGATGAAGGCGCGGTACTTCGGGTTCAGCGGATTGTTCTCGGGCACCTTCGGCGCACGGATCAGCCGGTAC
>CAXTPX010000517.1:0-3215 GCA_964246005.1 uncultured Burkholderiaceae bacterium
CGTGCCGACGTCGCGCAACGCGGCGATCGACGTCTGCCCCATCCCGGCCGCGACGCGATCGACCGTGTCGAACAGGTTGGCCAGCACGGGCACGGTCGACCCGGTGGGGTGCTCGAACAGCAGCGCGGGGCCGCCGGCCCGCAGCGTGCGGTCGCAGACTTCGGTCATCTCGAGACGCGGCGAGACGGGCGCCGCGATGCGCTTCAATGCGCCGGTTGCTTCGAGCTGCTTCGCGAAATCGCGCAGGTCTTCGTACTTTTGATTCATCTGTTCGAAGGATGTGCGGGCTCGAAAAAGCGTCAGACTGGGTGCGTCGGCGAGTCGAGAACGAAGTGCACGAAGTTAACATTTCCCTGATTGACCATCGAAAACGACGTGCGTACCTTCCGCGATTCCTTGATCGCGGCCTGAATCGGCCGTCGTAGACGAAGCACGGCGCTGATCCTCACGCCTGCTGTCGGTTCCAAGTGTGTCGAGCCGGCATCTGCCGCTCTTCGCATCAGGCGGGCTCCCCGGACGCCCATGTGGTCCAACCATCGAGCGTTTGTCTCGTCCGGGTATCAAGTTGCGGTCGTGCCGGCAACGTGTCGGGTCTTCGGGCTCCGCTTCGACACGGTGACGGTACTGCTTCGAAGCTCTACCGCTTCGTCGTTTCCGCAAGCCATCGTGAGGGCTGCGCGTCCTCATGTGAATGTCGTGGCATGGCGGTTCCTGCGTCGGGTCTCTGCCCGCGTCGAACCGACACCGCTCGGAAGTCTCTTGCCGCTGCTGTTGCACCGCGCTGCAAGGGACGGGAGTATCAATGAACGCAGTGTTGTTGCGCGCCGAGTTGCGCGCTGTGAGAAGGGCCTCGCTGAGGCTCATGCATAACAGTCTTTCGATCGTCGGTCTGGTATCGGTCGGCGTGGTCGCGTTCGTCGTGACGCACCCGGAGTACGCACGCGAAGCGGGCCACTGGATTCTGCCCGGTACTGCCGAGCGGTCGCCAGCGATCGCGCCACCGGCCGTATCTTCGAGCGCCGCGCAGCCGGATCCGCTGCTGGGCGCCATCGTGCATCCGAGCGGCGAGGCTGGACGCCTGTTGGGTCTGCCCGTGCCCGAAGCGGCGGCGGGGCCGGCGGTGGAGGCTTCGACGGCGGTGACGTTGAACAAGGTATCGATTGCGCCCGCAGCGCGTCCGGCGGCGAGTCGCGAGCAGCGCGATGTCGCGACCTACCTGTCCCGCAAGTACCGGGTCAACAACGACGCGGTCGCGATGCTCGTCGACGCGGCCTACAAGACCGGGAAGGATCTCGGGCTCGATCCGCTGCTGTTGCTGTCGGTCATGGGCGTCGAGTCCGGCTTCAATCCGTTCGCCGAAAGCACGGCCGGTGCCTCGGGGCTGATGCAACTGATCGCGAAAGTCCATCGCGACAAACTCAACGACTTCGGTGGTCCGAACATCGCGCTCAATCCGGTCGTCAACCTGCGGGTCGGTGCGGTGGTGTTGAAGGACTGCATCCGTCGTGGCGGCTCGATTGCCGACGGGCTGCGCCTGTATGTCGGTGCCGGCAACGGCGTCGATGGGGGTTATGGCGCGCGCGTGCTGCAGGAGAAGGACAAGCTCGCACAGGCGGTCCGCGACGCGGGACGTCCGCGCATCGAGGCGCGGATCGAGCGTCACGATGCGGTGGCGCCGGACGAAGCGAAAACGGCACAAGGCTTCAAGGCGGAGGAGCGGGTGGATGAGAAGGCCGATCGCGACGCCGGGCGCGCGGCCGATCTCGACCATGGCCGGTTCGGCAACGGGCGGGTCGCGGCGCTGTAGAGAGCGGTCGCTGCTCGGTCGTATACCAAGAGCGTGTCCAACTTCGTTCCGTTGTTTCCGCGAAGACGGGCCAGTGTCGGTCGGCTGGGGCGGGATCAAACAAGGCAACGACGCTGGCCCGCCTCGCGGGAACGACGCTAGAGGGCTCGCCGACGCAACGCGTCACGGTTCGAGTAACCGCCCCATCCGCGCCACCGCCTCCCTCAAATTTTCCATCGACGTCGCATAGGAAAATCGCATCCAGCGCTCGGGCTGGTTGAGTCCGAAGTCCTTGCCCGGCACGACTGCGACCCCGGCTTCTTCGAGAATGTGCAACGCGAGCGCATCGCTGTCCGGCAGCCTGTCGGACAGGAAGCGGCTGCAGTCGGCATACACGTAGAACGCGCCGTCGGGCATGACCGGAATCTCGAAGCCCAGCCCGCGCAACGCGGGGACGATGTAGTCGCGCCGTCGACGGAACTCTTCCTTGCGCGACTCGTAGATCGCGAGGGTCTCCGGCTCGAAGCACGCGAGCGCCGCGTACTGCGCCGGCGTCGACGCGCAGATGAAGAGATTTTGCGCGAGCTTCTCGAACGTCGGCACCATCGCCGCCGGCACCACGGCCCAGCCGAGCCGCCAGCCGGTCATGTTGAAGTACTTCGAGAAGCTGTTGATGACGATCACGTCGTCGCTGATCTCGAGAGCGGACCGGTGGGCCGGCGTGTGCGTGACACCGTCGTCCCTGCAATCGTCGTCACTTCGCGGATACGACAGCTCCAGATAGATCTCGTCGACGATCGTGATGCCGCCGCGCGATGCGACCGCCTCGACGATGCGGCGCAGCTCGGCCGGCTCGATCGAGGTCCCGGTCGGGTTCGACGGCGAGGCGATCAGCACGCCGCGCGTCGCGGGCGTCCAGTGACGCTCGACCATCGCCGCGCTAAGCTGGAAGCGATCCTCCGGTCCCGAAGCGATCAATCGCGCGATGCCGTCGAACGCGCTGACGAAGTGCCGGTTGCACGGATAACAGGGGTCGGGCATGAGGATCTCGCGACCCGGGTCGAGGATCGCGGCCATCGTCAGCAGCAGCGCACCCGATGCGCCCGCCGTGACGACGATGCGATCGCCATCGATATCGACGCCGTGCCGTGCGCGAAGGAACGCGGCGATCGCCATCCGCAACGGACGCAGCCCGGTCGCCGCGGTGTAGTGCGTGTCCCCGCGCGCCATCGCGTCGGCCAGTGCATCGACCACGCGCTGCGGCGCGGTGAAGTCGGGCTCGCCGATGCTCATGTGGATGATCGAGCGTCCCTGCAACTCGAGCGCGTGCGCACGCTTGGCCAGCTCCATCACGTAGAACGGCGTGATGCGGGCGGTGCGTGCGGCGAGCGCCAATGCGTTGCTGGGATCCATGGGGGTGCAATCGTTC
>CAXTPX010000518.1:0-3210 GCA_964246005.1 uncultured Burkholderiaceae bacterium
TCCTGCTCTACATCGGCATGCTGATCGGCTCGCAGGCGTTCCAGGAGACGCCGCACCGGCATGCGCCCGCGATCGTGCTGGCGCTGATCCCGCAGGTCGCCGCCTGGGGCAAGACGATGATCGACAGTTCGCTCAACGCGGCGGGCACCAACGCGGCCGCGGTCGGCTTCGACAAGCTCGGCCAGGGCGGGGTGCTGTACCAGGGCCTGGCCACGCTCGGCGGCGGCGCGGTTCTGTCGGGGATGGTGCTCGCGTCGGTGACGGTGTTCGGCATCGAGCGCGAGTTCACGAAGGCGGCGGCCTTCGCGGCAGCGGGTGCGGTGCTGACCTTCTTCGGGTTGATGCACGGCGAGTCGGTCGGCGTCGGGCAGACGTTGCCGGTCGCGTTCAGCTACCTGCTGCTCGCGGTCTTCCTGCGGGCGATGGGCAGCTTCGGCATCCAGGCATCGACGCTCCGGGCCACGAGCGCCTGACGCGACCGCGCTCCGGTCCGGGGCGTCGCCCACACGACATCCAGCGAGTCGGGCGCCGGGTGTCCGTGGCGGATCGGGCGGATGGCGATAGGATGAGGCGGCGAGCGGCGTACGCGTCCGTCACTTCTCCCGCGTCGCTGTCGCGCTACGAAGGCGCTTCGAGTCGCACCTCGACGTTTCATCTTTCCAGGGAATCACCTTTTCATGTCGAGCGGTCCCGGCCTCGATGACGATGTCGCATGCCGATGGCTTCGTGGTCGTGATCTCATGCCCGGCGATCACGAACATCCGGATTGGGGTATCCGATGGACCATGTCGACGGTACCGCTGTCCGAGTGGCTCACCCGCCGTTCGAGGATCGCACCGGATGCGCTGTGGTTCGGCGGCTCGATTCATCGACAGGGCGGCTGGAGGGCGCATCTGATGACGCGCGACAAGTCATTCGAGCTTCAATGGACGGCCTCGCGCCCCCTGGAGGTCACTTCGAGCAGCCTGGTCCATCGCCATCGCACGCCTTGGCCTGCGCCGACCGGCCCCGAAGATCTGCCGTTGCTGGTGCCGCAGGTCGAGAAACTGCTGAACAAGCGGTTCGTGCGAGCCGTCGAGGTCGAGGTGTACTCGCTGAAGAACAGGGACCTCGAAATGCTTCGCCAGTGGCTTGCCCCGGTGTGCGACTCGATTGCCATCGGCACGGGAAAGGTCACGGGAGCGCTTCCGGCTGGCGTCGACTGCGACGTGTCGGGCGAGGGAACCCGACGATGGTTCGCGATCCGGCTCCGGGCGGGCGAGCCACTGGCGCTCCCGCCGGAGTGACGCTTGCTCGCCGTTCGCGAGACGGGCGGCGGGGTGCACGGGGTTCGAGCAAGGCCGAGACGATGATCATCCGCGACCGCGTATCCGCAAGACTGCCCGGCGAGTTCGTCGTCTTCCTGATCGGCATGCGCATCAACAAGCCGCTGCTGGTGCACAAGTGGCTGCCGGTCGCGTCTGCGATGCCGCGCATGATCCGTGAGCTGTCGCGCCAGCTTGAGCTCGGCCTGCTCAATGCGGAGAGCTGGTTCTCGCGCACGGTGCTGATGGTCCAGTACTGGCGATCGATGGAGCAGCTCCTCGCCTATGCGACGAACCGCGAGGCAGAGCATCTCCCGGCGTGGACGGCGTTCAATCGGTCGGTCGGCACGAACGGCGCCGTCGGCATCTGGCACGAAACGTATGGCGTCTCGTCCGGTCGCTTCGAGTCGATCTACGTCAACATGCCGCTGTTCGGACTGGGCAAGGCGGGATCGGTCGTGCCGGCTTCGGGGAACCGGAAGTCCGCACGCGGTCGGCTCGATGAGATGCAGGACGAGCACTGACCATGCCGACTGGCGAGATCCCTGTGCGGTGTCTCGTTCCTCGCGATCGCCACGGGCTTCATGCGCGCGGTTGACGGAACCCTCGTGCGCGGCCCTGCCCGCAGGACACCATCCACCAGGTCGAACGTTTCGACCACCATTGTTGCAACTGCACTGATCGAGGACACCATGCCTGGGCTTCATTCGCGCTTCACTCGTGTGCTTTCATGCGTTGTTGCGGCGGCGTCGACCGCGGCGATTGCTGCGGGTCCTCCCGACACCGAGGCGTTGCTCTCGGCGCAACGTCAGGCGATGCAACCGCTCGCGATCCTCGACGGCATCTGGCGCGGCCCGGCGACGGTCACCCAACCCGACGGCAGGGTCATCACGATCACGCAGACCGAACGCGTCGGCGCGATGCTCGGCAACAGCGTCAAGGTGATCGAGGGGAAAAGCTACGCGGCCGACGGCAGCAGCCCGTTCAACGCATTGGCGGTGATCTCGTTCGCGCCCCAGACCGGCAAGTACGCCTTTCACTCGTACGCGCAGGGTTATGCCGGCGACTTCACGATCGACGTGCGGGCGGACGGCTTCACGTGGTCGATTCCCGCGGGCCCCGCGACGCTGCGCTATACCTCGACCGTGCAGGACGGCGTGTGGACGGAAGTCGGCGAGCGCCTCGTCGAGGGACAGGCGCCGGTGAAGATGTTCGAGATGTCGCTGCGCCGGGTCGGCGACACCGACTGGCCGGCCGGCAACGCGGTACCGGGTCGGTAACGCACGGCGATCGTCGCAGCGCGATGGGGTCTCCACGCGTTCTCGACGCCGCGCCGGCCGACCTCCGGGACGTACGCGACCTGTTCGACGAGTACGCGGCGAGCCTCGAGATCGATCTCTCTTTCCAGGGGTTCGCCGAAGAGCGCGCGACGCTGCCCGGTCGCTATGCGCCACCGGGAGGTGGACTGTGGGTGGGCCGGGTCGAGGACCATGCCGCTGGATGCGTCGCGTTGCGGCCGCTCGACCCGGGCGTTTGCTAAATCAAGCGGTTGTACGTACGACCTCACGCACGCAACACCGGCCTCGGCCGGTTGCTCGCGGAGACGGCACTCGCGCATGCAGTCGCATCGGGGTACGAGCGCGTGTGTCTCGACACGCTGCCGTCGATGAGCGGTGCGATCGCGCTGTACCGCTCGCTCGGCTTCATCGACGTCGAGCCGTATTACGACAATCCGGTCGATGGAGCGTTGTTCATGGAGCGTCGCTGGCGATAAGGGCCTCGGAGCTCGCATGACCCAACGACACTGGGTTCCCGCGTGCGCGGGAACGATGGGGTCAGCGATCCGGCAGCACCGCCGTCGCTTCGATCTCGACCCGCGCACGATCCTCGATCAGCGCGACGACCT
>CAXTPX010000519.1:0-3203 GCA_964246005.1 uncultured Burkholderiaceae bacterium
GCGGCACGTCGCCGCGCACGAGCCGCAGTGCGAAACCCTCGACGACCGCGGTCTTGCCGACGCCCGCCTCGCCGGTCAGGATCGGGTTGTTCTGTCGCCGTCGCATCAGGATGTCGATGATCTGGCGGATCTCCTGGTCACGCCCCGCGATCGGATCGATCTCGCCCTGGCGCGCCCGCTCGGTCAGGTCGACCGCGTAGCGCTTCAACGCTTCCTGCTTGCCGAGGGCAGCGGGCGTGATCGCTCCGTCGAGGGATCCGTCGCCGGCCGCGGCCGCGCTGCTTGCAGCCTGGTCCTCGGGCGATCCTTCGACGATGCCCGCGAAGTGCTCGGTCAGGTCTTCGAGCTTGATGCGATCGAACTGCTTCGACAGCGACAGGAGCGCGACGCGCAGCGAGCGCGTCTTCAGCATGCCGACGATCAGATGGCCGGTGCGCACGCGCGTGTCGCCGAACATCAGCGACGCGTACATCCAGCCCTTCTCGGTCGCATCGTCGATCCAGTCGGAGTAGCCGGTGACCGCGGTCGCGCCGCGCGGCAGCCGGTCGAGCGATGCGGTGAGGTCGCTCGCCAGCAGCGACGCGTCGATCTCCGCGTGACGGACGATCCGGTGCAGGTCCGAGTCGGGTCCGTTGAGGATCTGCACGAGCCAGTGCTGCAACTCCACGCGCGAGTTGCCGCGCATGCGGCAGAAGGTCGTCGCGCCTTCGATCGCGCGATACGCGAGCGGGTCGAGCTTGCTGAACAGGGCCTTCGGGGAGATCTCGAGCATGGACGGTCAGTGACGGGGTGAAAGGGTGACGGGACGAAGCCGCAGGTCGGCGCGGTCGCCGGGGCAGTGCGGCGCCGGGTCGTTGCCGAGCCAGCCCGACAGCCCGAGGCGCACGTGCCTGCCGAGCCGCGGGGCGGGCACTTCCGATCCCTTCAGGACGAGTTCGAGATCCCAGCGCAGGTCCATGCCGGCGTAGCGGGCGATCCAGTCGCGCAACAGGGGCCAGCCGCTCCCGTCCGGCAGGAACGCCTGGTACTGCGTGAAGGTCAGCGGGCCGAGGACGACCCGAAAGCGGAACTGCCGGTCGCGGATCTTCGTTCCGCTGTTGGCCGTCTCGCCGAGGCGGGCCCGCTCGACCCTGACCCCCTCGCGACGGTTGCGCGCATGACCGAGCCGCGTGCGGTCGGCGGGATCGAGCACGAGCCATTGCGCGACGTGCTCGACGATCTGCACGGGTACGCCGAAGAAGCGCGTCAGCAGTTTGCGGAGGCCTTCGGGATGACGGCTTCGCGATGCGAGAAGGCCGGCCTGGAACAGTCCCGCGGACGCCGGGATGCCGGCCGACGGATCGGCGCCGTCGTGGCCGAAGCCCGACCCCAGCCAGGCCGAGAAGCGGTCGTACTCGACCCGGTCCAGGTGCGACGTCGGCTGCGCCTGCGCCCACGCGCGATAGAACAGCGTCAGCAGCCGGTGATGGAAGATGTCGAAGAAGCGCGCCATCGTCGGGTCGCCGTGCAGTCGCTGCCGCTCCCGCGCGTACTCCGTGATGTGGAGCGGCATCGGCCCCTGTGATCCGAAGAGGCCGAAGAAGCGCACGCCGAGGCGCGGCGCGGTCGGCGTGTTCCGGTCGAGCCGGCTGAGCGCGGACGGCGCGAAGTCGAGGTCGGCATCCTGCGCGAGGCGCAGTCCTTCCTGCGAAGGCCGCGCCGCCCTTCCCCATGGCGGCGCGTCGGGATGCAGCGACTCGACGCGCCTCAGCACGGCGAAGAAGTCGTGCGAATGCGGGTCCGCCTCGAGGGCGCCCAGCAGTCGCGCGAGCGCTGCCCGTCGACCTGCTGCGTCGAGCGGCTGGCGCGATGCCTGCACGACGTCGTTCACAGGACCGGTCGCGTGCCGACGCGCGGCGGCCAGCGCGTCACCTCGCCCCGCTGCGACGTCCGTAGCGTCAGCTGCGTGAAGGTGTTGAGCGATGCATGCCGCGCGAGGAAGCGCTCGAGCACGCTCGCGAACAGGTACGCGCTGCTGCCCTGGTACGCGAGTTCGTCGAGCTCGAGCACGATCGACACGCCGGTGCCGAACGTCAGCGGTCCGCGGAACGGCAGGCGCCTGACCGCGGAGGTCGCCTCGAGCGTGCGGATGCCCTCGACCTGCCGCGCCCACCCGCGGTCCTCCGGCGGCGAGTAGAGGTCGAGGACGCGCCGCAACGTCTGCGCGGCCACCTGCGGCGTCTCGCCCATCAACGACTGATGGTTGAGCGCGAGATGGCTGACGAGGCTCCAGCCGAGCTCGCCGACCGGCCGTCGCGTGACGGGACGCGTCGGACCATGGATCACCTCGACGCGCTGTACCGGTCCCGGCGCATCGAGCCGCCAGGCCGATGCACCGGGGCGCGACGCGTTGCGCGGCAGGAGGGTCGGCAGGTCGCGGTTGGTGACCAGCGCCGTGATCGACAACTGGCGAAGGTCTTCGCGATACGGCGCATGCCGCGGATCGACCAGCGACAGGAAGACCTCCTCGCCGATGTAGGCCGAACGCGCGCCGTCCTGCTTCTGCTTCGGCGACAGCAGGCGCGGCTCGCGACGCACCGTGTAGAAGCCGTGCGACGCATTGCGGTCGCCACCCGACGTGGCTCTCGACGGCTCGTGATCGGTCGCGTACAGCGGCAGGAACTCCTGCTGGGCCACGCTCCCCACGCCGAAGCCGGTCACCGACTCGATGCCGTGGATCTCGAAGTCCATCGGCCGCGTCCGGTCCGGCACCGCGTGGTATTCCCAGTGATCGGTGCCGACCTGGATCCGGTCGAGACGCTTCGGGAACAGGTTGATCGCGGGCGTGCAGAACAACGACAGCGTGCTCGCATCGACCAGCGCTTCGAGCGACGCGTCGCCCCGGTCGAGGAACAGCACGAACTCGACCTCGTCCGACGTCACGTGCGCGAGCCGCGGCGCGAGCGCGCCGAGCTCGAAGAACAGCAGGCGGCGCGGCATGACCGAGGCTTCCTGCAGCAAGCGATGCCCCGAGAAGGCACGCAACGACTCCGGCAGCAACGCCTCGTCCGATGCGAAGCCGATCGGCCGCACGCTGTCGGCACCGCGCCAGCCGTCCGCCGGACCGAGATCCTTGCCGCCGCCGAAGCGGACCAACGAACCCATCACGGATGCCGAGACGAGTTCGTGGACCCGGAAGGCGACGTCGTCGGGCGCGCTGATGC
>CAXTPX010000520.1:0-3194 GCA_964246005.1 uncultured Burkholderiaceae bacterium
CATGAAGACCTACGAGCAGCTCTACATCGACGGCCGATGGGTCGCTCCGCACGGCAGCGGCACGATCGACGCCGACCATGCGGCGACCGAAGAAACCATCACCCGCATCCCGGAAGGCAACGAGGCCGATGTCGATGCGGCGGTCTCTGCAGCGCGAGCCGCGTTCGACGGCTGGTCGACGACCCCTGCGGCCGAACGCGCCGAAGCGTTGCGTCGGATCTCGGCCGAGCTCGGCCGCCGCGCCGACGACATCGCGATGGCGATCGCGACCGAGGTCGGCATGCCGTTGAAGTTGGCGCGGCGCGTGCAGACCGATGGCCCGGTGGCGAACTGGGCCGCGTACGCGAAGGTCACCGAAGGCTTCGAGTTCGAGAAGCGCGTCGGCTCGTCGCTGGTGATCCGCGAGCCGATCGGCGTCGTCGGCTGCATCACGCCGTGGAATTTCCCGCTGAACCAGATCACGCTGAAGGTCGCGCCGGCGATCGGCGCGGGGTGCACGGTCGTGCTGAAGCCGTCCGAGGTCGCGCCATCGGTCGCGTTCATCCTCGCCGAGGCGGTTCACGCGGCCGGCCTGCCTGCGGGCGTGTTCAATCTCGTGACCGGCTACGGGCCCGTGGTCGGCGAGGCGCTGGCGCGGCATGTCGACGTCGACATGATCTCGTTCACCGGGTCGACGCGCGCGGGCCGTCGCGTCGGCGAGGTCGCGGCGCAGACCATCAAGCGCGTGGCGCTCGAGCTCGGCGGCAAGTCCGCGTCGGTGGTGCTCGACGACGCCGACCTCGCGACCGCGGTCAAGGGGACGATCGGCAACTGCTTTCTCAACTCGGGGCAGGCGTGCATCGCGCAGACGCGCATGCTGGTCCCGGCCGCGCGCTTCGACGAAGCCAAGGCGATCGCGAAGCAGGTCGCCGATTCGTTCACGGTCGGCGATCCGCTCGGCGAAGGCGCGAAGCTCGGGCCGCTGGTGTCGGCGACGCAACGCGATCGCGTGGTCGGCCTGATCGACCGGGCGCTCGAGGAGGGCGCCGAGCTCGTGACCGGCGGTTCGGAAGCGCCGTTCGACAGGGGTTACTTCGTGAAGCCGACGGTCTTCGCGACCACCGATTCAAAGTCGACGATCGCGCAGGAGGAAGTGTTCGGGCCGGTGCTGACGATCCTGCCGTACGCCGACGAGGACGAGGCGGTGCGCATCGCGAACGACTCTCCGTACGGGCTCGGTGGCGGCGTGTGGGGCGAGGAGCAGCACGCGATTCGCGTGGCGCGTCGCATCCGCACCGGCCAGATCGACATCAACGGTGGCCCGTACAACCCGCGGGCGCCGTTCGGCGGCTACAAGCAGTCGGGCAACGGTCGGGAGAGCGGCGTCTACGGCTTCGAGGAGTTCCTCGAGTACAAGTCGCTGCAGTTGAAGCCGAGTCCATCGACCCCCGCGAAGGAACCGTTGCCGCCGGCCGGGATCGCGGCGGCCTGGGGCTGAGCCCGCGCCGAGCGGCGCACGCGCGCATCGCCTGCGGATCGGGTGGACGTGCGACGCCGGCCGCTCGACGGGGGTTGGCGATGTCCGGAACTGGCCGATACTGACGGCCGACTGCAAGGATCCCTGGGCCGGTCGACCTTCTCGTCTCGCCGATCGGACCTCTTGTACCTGATCCTGCTCTGCCTCCTCGGTTCCCTGTGGATTTCACGCGCGTCGGCGCAAGATGCCGATCCTCCCATCCTGTCGATCGGGGGCTTCGGCACGGCGGGTGTGGTGCACTCGGACGAGACCCGCGCTGACTTCACGTCGAATCCGACGAAAGGGAGCGGAGCTGGCTTCAGCCATCGCTGGAGCGCCGATGTCGACAGCCTGATCGGCGCACAGGCCACCGCGAACTTTTCGCCGCAATGGTCTGCCGTCCTGCAGGTCGTCTCCGAGCAGGACTACGACCGGAGCTATCGTCCGCATGCGGAATGGGCCAACGTCAAGTATCAGGTGGACCCGGACTTCAGCGTGCGGGTCGGCCGCACGGCGCTGCCGTTGCTTCTCGCTGCCGACTCGCGCAAGACCGGCTACGTGAATCCGTGGGTCCGGCCGCCTCCGGAGGTCTACAGCCTGATCACGTTCACGAGCAACGACGGGCTCGACGCGAGTTACCGGATGCGGTTCGGCGAGATCACGCAGACGTTGCAGGGGACGATCGGCCGATCGACGTCGCACGTGGTGAGCCCTTCGCCGATCGCGCCGGCCGCCGCCGTCGAAGTGACCTCGCTGAAGACCCTGGTCGATACGCTGGAACACGGACCGTGGACCCTTCGGTTCAGCTACGTGCACGCCCGACTGACCCTCCCCGGACTCGCGCCGCTGTTCGACGGATACGAGCAGTTCGGAGCGGACGGGCAGGCCATCGCGCAGAAGTACCGCGTGTACAAGGCGCCGATCACGAGCGTCGGTCTCAGCCTGAGCGTCGACCCCGGCGACTGGTTCGTCATGGCGGAGGTCGCGCGCGTCTATCTGCCGGCGCTGCTCGGCACCAACACCGGCGCCTACGTCACCGCCGGCTATCGCATCGGTCCGTTCACGCCTTACGCCACGGTCGCCCGCACGCACGCCGAAGGCGTGAGCGCCGACCCGGGCCTGTCCGCCGCGACCTTGCCGCCGTCCCTCGCGCCCGCCGCGGCCTTGCTCGACGGTGCGCTGAACGCGACGCTCTCGAGCAAGGTGGCCCAGACCACGTACTCGATCGGTGGACGCTGGGACTTCGCGAAGAGCGCGTCGCTGAAGCTGCAGTTCGACCGCCTGCTGCTCGGCCCGAACTCGGCGGGCACGCTGATCCACGTGCAGCCGGGGTTCGTGCCGGGCGGTCGGGTCAATCTTTTCAGCGCCGCGGTCGACTTCGTCTTCTGATGCGCACCTCTTCACCGATCCGGCGCGTCACCATCGCGTTGGCTCTCGCGGGCGCCCTCTGCTCGTCCGCGGCCGTCGCAGGGGTCGTCGCGGTCGTCTCCACGAAGAGCCCGGTCACCGCGCTGAGCCGGGATCAGGTCGCCGACATCTTCCTGGGTCGGACCAGCCGCTTCCCGAACGGTGATCCCGCGGTCCCGATCGACCAGACCGGGAGTTCGGTCGCGCGAAACGAGTTCTATGTCAAGTTCGCCGGCAAGGCGCCGGCCCAGGTCAAGGCACACTGGTCGAAGGTGATCTTCACCGGACGCGG
>CAXTPX010000521.1:0-3194 GCA_964246005.1 uncultured Burkholderiaceae bacterium
GAGGAAGGAAGCGGCGTGCATCGCGGCCTCCGCGATGCCGACCACCGGCCCGGCGTGGACCATCGACACGATCAACGGCGACCATTACGGCGCATCGTTCACGACGCTGCCGGCCGTGTCCGGCTATCCGCACCTGACGGTGCCGATGGGCTTCGTGCGCGAACTGCCGGTCGCGCTGTCGCTGATCGGCGCGCCGAACTCGGACGCGACGCTGCTCGGCTTCGGCTACGCGTTCGAGTCGATCAGTCGCGCGCGTCGTGCGCCGAAGTACTTGCCCACCATCGATCGCATCGATCGCTAGCGGGTTCAGCCGCGACCGACGTAAGGCATCTCCGTCGCCATCACGGTCAGGAACAACACGTTCGCGTCGAGCGGCATGCCGGCCATGAACAGCACCGCGTCGGCCACGTTCTTCACGTCCATCACCGGCTCGACCACGATCGCGCCGTGCGCCTGCCGGACGCCACTGCGCATGCGAGCGGTCATCTCGGTCGCCGCGTTGCCGATGTTGATCTGACCGACGGCGATGTCGAAGCCGCGCCCGTCGAGCGCGGCCGACTTCGTGAGGCCGGTGACCGCGTGCTTGGTCGACGTGTACGGCGCGGACATCGGTCGCGGGGTGTCGGCCGAGATCGAGCCGTTGTTGACGATGCGACCACCTCGCGGCGACTGGGCCTTCATGATGCGAAAGGCCTGCTGCATGCACAGGAACGTGCCGGTGAAGTTCGCATCGACCACGGCCTTCCACTGCTCGAAGCGCAGCTCTTCGAGCGGCACCGCCGGCGCGCCGGTGCCCGCGTTGTTGAACAACAGGTCGACACGCCCGAAGCGCTCGACGACCGCATCGAAGAAGGTGCGCACCGACACCGGATCGCCGACGTCCATCGGGTGCGCGAAGACGCGATCGCCGGCGGCAGCGAGCGCCGCGGTCGCTTCGAGCTTGTCGAGCGATCGACCCGCCAGCGCAACCCGCCAGCCTGCGGCCGACAACGCGAGCGCCACCGCACGCCCGATCCCGCTACCCGCCCCGGTCACGACTGCCACGCGCGCATCCATCGAGCTTCCTTTCGTTCTTGATTGGTCGACCGATCATAGCCAACTCGATTGGCGCGCAGCGACGCGGGCATCATGTGACTCTGCCGCGCGCGTCCGCCGGCCATCAAATGGGACAACTCGCGTGGCCGCCGATCCGCACATCCAGCGCCTGGCCGCATTCTCGAACGGTGACGTCGGCGGCAATCCCGCGGGCGTCATAGTGACCGACCGCTTGCCCGACGACGCGACGATGCAACGCATCGCCGCGGACGTGGGCTACTCCGAGACCGCGTTCGCGACGCCGCAGGGCGAAGGCTGGCGCGTGCGTTATTTCTCGCCGGAAGCCGAAGTGCCGTTCTGCGGGCACGCGACGATCGCGCTCGGGGCCGCGCTGGCGATGCGTCATGGCAACGCCACGTACGCGCTCGCGCTCAACGACGTCGCGATCACGGTCGATGGAAGTCACGACGCATCGGGCCTGTGGGCCGCGCTGCGGTCGCCGCCGACCCGCAGCGCGCCGGCCGATGCGGCACGGCTCGTCGAAGCCCTCGATCTCTTCGGTCTGTCGCGAACGGACCTCGACGACCGCCTCCCGCCCGCGACCATCCACGCCGGCGCCGACCACTTCGTCCTGATGCTGCGCGATCGCGCGACGCTCGCCGCCATGCGCTACGACTTCGATCGCGGCAGACACCTGATGCGTCGCGAAGGCTGGTTGACGGTGCTGCTCGGCCACGCGGTGTCCAATCGCCGTTTCGCGACCCGCAACGCGTTCGCGTACGGCGGCGTCTACGAGGATCCTGCGACCGGCGCCGCGACGGCCGCGCTCGCCGGCTACCTGCGCGATCTCGGCTGGCCGCACGGCGGCACGATCGAGGTCGAGCAGGGCGACGACATGGGCGTGCCGTCGCGTCTGCGCGCCGACATCGGACCGCAACCGGGCAGCGCGGTCCGCGTCAGCGGCACCGTCCGCCCGATCGAACCATGAACAGGAAGACGACGATGCTGAAACTGCTGGGACGGTCGAACTCGATCAACGTGCGCAAGGTGCTGTGGACGCTGGACGAAGTGGGTCTCGAATACGCGTACGAGCCGAGCGCCGGCGACGATCTGCACACGCCGGGGTTCCTCGCGATGAACCCCAACGCGATGATTCCGGTCCTGCTCGACGGTGACTTCGTCCTGTGGGAGTCGAACGCGATCTGCCGCTACCTCGCCGGTCGCGAAGCGCGCGACGATCTGCTGCCGATGGACCCGGCCGCACGCGCCATCGTCGAGCAGTGGATGGACTGGCAGGCGGGCGAACTCAATACGGCGTGGCGCTACGCCTTCCTGGCCCTGGTCCGCCAGCATCCGGACTACCGGGACCCGGAGGCCGTGGCGGCGAGCATCGCTTCGTGGAACCGCCACATGCGGATGGTCGACGACCGCCTCTCGAGGACCGGGGCGTTCATCGCGGGACCGACCTTCACGCTCGCGGACGTCGTGATCGGGCTCGCGGCCTATCGCTGGACGATGACGCCGATCGAGCGGCCGACGCTGCCCGCGGTCGAGGCGTGGGTCGCGCGTCTCGCGCAGCGCCCGCCCTACCTCGCGCACGCGGCGAACGGCAAGCCGTGAGCGCAGTCGGACCGACGACGGATCGGGCAAGCGCCGGCCCGTCGCCGTCCGTCATCGTCGTCATCGGCGGCCTCAGCATGGCGACCGCGATGGGCATCGGCCGCTTCGCATTCACGCCGCTGCTGCCGCTGATGCAGCAGGCGCAGGGGCTCAGTCTCGCGAACGGCGCGTGGCTCGCGACGGTCAACTACCTCGGCTATCTCGTCGGCGCCGTGATCGGCTTCGCGTGGCCGCCGCGCCCCGGGGCATCGACCCGCTGGGGCGTGACGCTCGTCGCGGCGTCGACGCTCGGCATGGCGATCAGCGCCGGCATGCCGGTCTGGCTGTTGCTGCGCTTCGTGGCCGGCATCGCCAGCGCGCTGGTGATGATCGGCGTCGCCGGCTGGGCGTTGGCGCAACTCGCCAGCGCCGGTCGCGGCAAGCTCGGCGGGCTCGTCTTCGGGTGCGTGGGGGTGAGCATCGCGATCGTCGGCGCGCTGACCTTCGTCGTCGCGACGACGGTCGGCGACCCGCGGCTCGCGTGGGCGTTGCTCGGCGTC